>CANIMM010000211.1 GCA_947468255.1 Chitinophagaceae bacterium
CCACCATTCCTATCAATAAAAATGACAGTACGATGGCTGCAAATACGACCATTTTAATCCGTTTTTCCATGGGCTTTGTTTTTTATTGAGTCACCTGCTCAAAATACATTTCAACTGTTAACCATTAAAAAACCGGTGTGCAATACCCGGAGTAAAACCCCAGATTTTGCACACCGGCCAATGGCTTTTCTATTTTTTTATCGGTATAATAAGATAACTGTACTGATAATCCTTGTAGGGCAAGCGGTACTTTACAAGCGGCAACTCTCCCCAGCTATTGATGCCCCCTAAACCCATTTGCTGTAAATCTATATCCAAGTGGATTTGGCTGTCCGGTTCCAGCTCGCCGCTATGGTACTGCTTTTTTTCCGGCCCCGAATACAATTGGTCTGCGCTATAAGGCAGAACATTTACATTTAGCAGTGTGTCAGTCGCTACCACCATAATTCCAGTTCCATCCTTTCGGGTAATTTTTGCCCAACGAACATCGGTTTTATTTCCACTCTCCTGTGGGCGAATGTAGGGGTAATACTGGTCTTTGATAGCCCCGCTATATTGTGCCACAAAAGAAGTGCTTTTTCTATCCCAATAGCTTTCGCCCGGACCCCGACCATACCAAGCAAGATTTATAAAATCCAACGGAAGCTGCAGGTGGTTACCCACCCGGAATAGCATTCGATGGTTTCCCTTTTGGGGGTGAAATGAATTCGCTACTTTCAGCGCACCCGCTCCGTCTACCGTAAACTCCTGTGTATAAGAGGCATCGCCTTGAAATATAGATTTTTCAACTGTGATCTTTGCCCATCCTGCCTCATTTTGTGGCTCGTAAGCAAATCGCGTAAATGTAGCCTTGGCTCCGGCATCTTTCCATTCTACCAGCTGCTTCTGCAGAACTGCCCCATAGTCGTTATCGTTGGGTGCACGCCAAAAATTAGGTTGAGGCCCGGCCGAAAGAATCTCTTTGCCCCCGGCTTTGTATGAACTGATATTACCCGTTTGCTTGTCAAAAACAAGCGAAAACTGTTTATTACCCAGTACTAATCTGTTATTCTCATTGGCTAGCTCGTTGATTTTAACTTTAGAGGCAACATAAGCCGGCAACTTTGCTTCAGTAAGCTTAAACTCATCCCTTGCAAGGACTGTTTTATTTTCTAACAACTGGGCATTGTTAACCGATACCGCTACTTGCAAATAATATTCTCCTCCTTGTTCATTGAATATTAGTGGAAGCTGTATGTTTTCGATTTCCCCCGCTTTTGCATGCAGCTGCATCGGCGTTCCCTGTTGAACTACTTTACCATCTTTCAATACTGAAAAAACCAGCGTGTAATCGGTCAGGTCCTTGAAGAAATAACCATTCTTAATTTCAATTGTACCCTGTTTGGCATCCAACAACCGAAATTTAATATTTTGATACACCCTTTGCACCTCATAGGCGTGTGGGTTCCATCTGCGGTCAGGCGCAACCAGTCCATTGCATAAAAAATTATTATCACTCGGAGTGCCCTCGGGGCCCCAGTCGCCCCCGTATCCCCATACTTTTTTCCCGTTTTTTACCAATTCCATTCCTTGGTCTACCCAATCCCAAATAAAGCCGCCTTGCAAGGAAGGGTAACGCTCAATGATATCCCAATAGTCCTGAAAATTACCCACCGAATTACCCATGGCATGCGCATATTCACACATGATCAAGGGTCTCGTCGGCTTCGAACTGCCATATTTGGCAAGATAATCAGGACTTGGATACATCGGACAAATCACATCCGTATTCCAATCCATCCCCGCGCGCTCGTAATGAATGGGTCTAGAAGGGTCCATCTCCTTGATTAAATGATAACCCTGGTAAAAATTATACCCATTACCCGCTTCATTTCCCATGCTCCACAGTATGATGCAGGGATTGTTTTTATCGCGCAGCACCATTCTTTTCATTCTGGTAAGATGTGCCAGCTCCCAGACAGGGTCGTTGGCCAATGTTTTTTCTAAATCATAGCCCATCCCATGCGATTCAATGTTGGCCTCATCCACCATGTACAAGCCATACTGATTGCATAAGTCATACCAGTAGGCGTCGTCAGGATAATGTGAGTTGCGCACTGCATTGATATTCATCCTTTTCATTTCTATAACATCCTGAAGCATTCTTTCGTGTGATATCACCTGGTTACTGATAGGATCAGACTCGTGCCTGTTTACCCCCTTTATGTACACCGCTTTTCCATTCACCAACAGTTGGCCATTTTTGATCTCCACATTTCTGAATCCAATTTTTTTGTAAATCACTTCTACCACCTCCGACTTATCCGACAGCAATGTAATTTGCAGTTGGTAGAGATAGGGTATTTCAGCCGACCAGTTTTGGGCATGGGGAAAGGTATTGTGAAAATGCAGTTCGGTTTTACTGCCCTTGCTTCGCTTCAGACCGTAGGTGCTTTGGATCGTATCCACGATTTTATTTCCGCTATTGTCCAACAGTTGAACCTGCACCTTATAGTTTCCCCCCTTTGCAGCACTTTCATTCCATGCCTGTAATTCAATATCCAGGTTGCCATCCGAAAAATTATTGATAAGGGATGCCTTTGAAAAGAAGTCGTATAAATGCAGTTCCGGCCTTGCATACAAATAACAATCTCTGCTGATACCACTCAACCTCCACATGTCCTGACACTCTAAAAAACTTCCGTCCGTCCAGCGTCGCACTTCCATTGCGATCAAATTGTTTCCTTCATTTACATAATCGGTCAGATCAAATTCACTCTCGAGCTTGCTGTCTTTACCCAATCCCACCTCTTTGCCATTTACATATAGGCGAAAGGCGGATTTTACAGCGCCAAGGTGTAGGTAAACCTTCATCCCTTTCCAGGCAACCGGCAATTGAAAAGATTTTCTATACCCGGCTGTAGGCTGGTCATTGCCATCTGGTATATCGGGAGGATTGGGGCTTTTTGGCGCAAACTCGTAAGGAATATTGGTGTAAATAGGTATGCCATACCCTTTAAACTCCCAATTGGCCGGCACAGGAAAATCAACCCAGCCTTTGTCATTGTACTGAAGGGTATAAAAATTGGTTGGCAACAATTCGGGCTTGTTGACCCAATGAAAACGCCACATACCATTCAAGGAAAGATAACGGGTTGAATGTGCTGTATCTCCAGCCTTTGCCAAAGCGGCAGTTTCATACGGAAAATAATTAGCACGCATCGGCATACGATTGATTTCCTGAATAGCCGGATTCTCAAATAGGCTGTCTAACCTCGGCTGTGCAAACGTTTGCACTAAGGAGAAAAAACAAAGGAGCAGGGAAAAGATTGCATACAACCTTGATTTCATTTTTGTCATGGTAAAGTTAATTTATACGTTGAGACCTGTTTTTCGATGAACGATTTGCTAATTTAATTCAGTTACCCGACTCTAGCAGTAGGGTTTTCCTTGATTTTAATATAAGCTGTTATTTTTCAACTACATTCCCAGGGGCAATTTTTGATTGAATTCCTGGAAAATTGCGGTCAGATGTTCATTTTCCATTCATCCAACTATGCTACTATTAACGGTCGCTGTTCCCACCGACCTTGAGGAACAACGGCGGCAACCCTTTTTCTCCACCCCGACGGCGGCTTCCAGCCCCGTCGGGGGTTAATCATGGCCCTTGAATCTGGGCAGTACTTGCCATTCAACCACCGCCGTCAGGGTTTGCAACCGCTGACGGGGTTACCCAAAAACAAATCCGCTCATTAATCTTCTTTCAAAGTAGCCAAAAAGCTGACTAGGTCCCTAATTTCCTTTTTGGAAAGCATGTTTTTTATTTCTGGCATACTCGATGCCCCATTTACCCTTTTTACAATTTGCTCTTTTTGAATCAGTTCATTTGGCTGATTGCCTTCCTTTACGGTAAGACTGCTGCTATTTTCTCCTTCGAGAATACCGGAAACAGTTTTGCCGTTTTTGAGTGTAACGGTAACGACACCAAAGCCCGGAGCCAACTTCGCACTCGGGTTGATAAGGGATTCCAGTATCAATTGGCGGGTGAGTCTTTTTCCAACTCCATTTAACCGAGGGCCTGCATTGCCTCCAATATCACCATAAGAGTGACACCTCATACATTGCACTTTACCATAGTAGAAAAGTCGCCTACCCATCTCCGGTTCTCCGCCATATAAGCTACCTGCATATTCTGCAGCTAACACATCGGGAGATAGGGTAGCACTGATTTTTTTGTACTTTGCCTTTAATGCTGCCGAATGCGAGCTGTCAATTGCTTCAGCCAGCTCAAGCTGTATATCTGGAGGAAATTGACCCTTCTCCATTTTTTGCAATAATCCCTCAAAACCCTGCAAGGTATTGGCAATGGGTAGTTTTCCAAGTGTTAAAAGGGATTGTTGCTTTTCTGGGACTGTCTTAGTATTAATTACATCCAATAAAAGAGAAACCATCAGCTCCTTGGGTATATTCATTTTCCCAATGAGTTCGAGCCCTGCAACCCTAACTGTTTTATCCTTGTCGGCAATCGCCACTTTAATCGCTTCGCTGATTTGTCCATCTTGCATCGCCGCCAATGCCTTCAGTGATTCTGCACGAACCAATGCCTGCTGGTCACTTTTTAGCAAGCCAAGCAAGGTGGGAGATGCCTTCACAATCCCCAATTTACGGATTGCCCTTACGGCACTAACTCTTACCTCCAACTCTTTATTGCCCAGCAATTGCATGATCGAAGCGCTTGCTTTAGTTGTAACCAACATTGGATTTTTATTGACCGCCCCCCGATATCTTCCATCTACCCTATCTAGCACAGATGGTTTTGACCAGGTACTGATTGTCTCAATTGCCTCCGCACGCATTTTTGCAGGCATCCTTTCATTGACAGCATAGTCAAGGAGCACTTGTAAAGCTGCATCGGTTCCTACTCTCAAATTAGCATTGATCGCTCTTCTTATTAGTGCCTCATTGGTAAAATGAGTGGTTTTTAATAGATTTCCCAACGCAGGCAACGCTTCTTTAATAGATAGGTCATCATTGATCGCTCTTGCCGCTTCCGTAACAACAAATTCATCTGCATCGTTTAAAAAAATGGCCACTCCCGGATCACTCATCTTTCGGAGTGCTACCACGGCTGCAATTCGCAATGCAATGGATGAATTGGTTGACAAAGCAACCAGTGGAGCTGCCTTCCCTATTCGAGACAATGCCAAACAACCTGCATGACGCAAGTAAACATCTGCATCATCATTGAGCTGTAACATGCCAATAATCGGCTGAATCGCCGGCTCATATGCCGCTCTACCCAACGCCTCCGCTGCAAAAAAACGTACCCGGCTGCTCGTGTCTTTTAATAAAGGAATCAGGTAATTGCCAGCTTCCTTACTACGCATATCACCCAGCCACTTGGCAGACTGTGCCCTGATTTCAGTATCCTTGTCTTTCAGTAAGGGGAATAATAAACTTGCCTTTTTTTTATCTTTTCTGGCCAACTGGCTAATGCCCCATATTGCATGTACCCTTGCCAATTGATTCACCTTTTGCCCCAATGCTTTTTCAAATACAGCTATTCCTACCGACCCGCGCTTTACCAGCTCGAATTGTGATTTTAACCTCACCCTCATATCCGGATTATTCAATAATTCACCCAATGCCGCATC
>CANIMM010000212.1 GCA_947468255.1 Chitinophagaceae bacterium
TAAAACCTTGCGATTATCACAATAGATTGGACTTTTCCAACCACTTGCCCAAGTAAAGGGTTGTTGCGGACTCAATTTAATTGCATTAATTTGTAGTAGCTTTTCAGCGGTAGCTTTTTCATTTGTCATACTGCAAATTAATAAAAAAAGCCATTAGACCTTCGCTTTTCCTGTTAGCGCCTTATTTAGCTAGCTGAAATCCCTACAACTAATGGTACTCAAACCAAACAATTAATTTAAATTATATGTACCTAAAAATTTACTTTGATGACAAACCGGTCTATCTCTGCAACGAGATTGACACCGAACTTAAAGAAATACTGCACCATCCAGATGCTATTTTTATAGATGAAGTGTCTGCGCCAGCTATTAAATCCCTACTCCACGAAATTAAAAAAGAAGCCTTTCATGCCGGTGTACTGCTCCATAAAGACCTTGATGCGCTGAAAAAAGATTTTTTTAAACAGTTTGACCTAATTGAAGCTGCTGGAGGAATAGTACAAAACGATCAAAAGCAAATGTTATTTATTTACCGCCTCAACAAATGGGATCTACCCAAAGGAAAGGTAGAAAAGGGGGAAAATTTTGAACAAGCAGCTATCAGGGAGGTGGAAGAAGAAACAGGCGTAAACAATCTGCAATTGAAAAATAAGATAGGCTGCACTTACCATACCTATTCGGCTTTTGGAAAGCATTTTTTGAAGACAACCCACTGGTTTCATATGCGCTGCTCGGGTGATCAAACCCTCGTTCCCCAAAAGGAAGAGCATATAACCGCAATAAAATGGATAGACAGGAAGGATATTGAAGAACCACTGGAAAACACCTATGCCTCCATAAGAGAAATAGTGGAGAGATTTAGGGAGTCGAAAAAATAAGTTGTACCAATTTGATACAACGAAAATCATTATCCATTTTTCTTAATCGATTCATTCACCACTGCTGGTAAAAACTGGGAGACATCTCCCCCATTTTTCAAGACATCTCGAACCAAGGTGGAAGCTACAGAGGTATATTGGGGCAAACAGGTTAAAAAGACCGTTTCGATATGGCCGTCGATGCTTCGGTTCATATCAGCAATTGCCTTTTCGTATTCAAAATCGTTGACATAACGGATACCCCGCAAAATAAAATTAGCTCCCACAGCTTTACAGCAGTTGACAGTTAAACCATCGTAAACAACAGCCGTCACCTTGGGCTCATCTTTGTAGATCTCCAGCAACCAGTCTAGGCGTCTTTCTTCGCTAAACATCGGCACCTTATTTACATTTCTACCGATACCAATCACCAATTTGTCAAACAAGGGCATTGCTCGGTTGATGATATCAATATGCCCCATGGTAACAGGATCGAAGGTTCCGGGAAATAAACAGGTACGTTGCATAGATTGTTTGAATGATATTTAGGTTTGAACCTTGAGGGTTAACTCCGTTTAGCTTACTCTGCCTTCTTTCCGGCTAGTAAATATAATACTGCCATCCTTACTGCAACCCCATTTTCAACCTGCTGTAATATAATGGACTGGCTACTATCTGCCACATCGCTATCAATTTCAACGCCTCTGTTAATAGGGCCCGGATGCATTATGACAATTTCTTTTTGCAAGCCATCCAGTAATTTTTTACTTACCCCATAAGCAAGGTTATATTCCCTAAGTGAAGAAAAAAGCACCTGATTTTGGCGTTCGAGTTGAATTCGTAACACATTAGCCACATCACACCACTGTAATGCTTTTTTCAAATTATACTCCACCTTAACCTGTAATGCTTCCTTAATATAGGTAGGTATCAAGGTTGGAGGGCCGGCCACCATCACTTCTGCGCCCATTTTCTTTAATAGGTAGATATTGCTCAATGCCACCCTTGAATGCATGATATCTCCAATTAGCAATACCTTTTTCCCTTCTAGACTGCCTATTTTTTCCTGAATGGAAAAGGCATCCAATAAGGCTTGTGTAGGATGCTCATTGATTCCATCCCCCGCATTTACAATTGCCGCAGGAATATGTTTGGCTAAAAAATGGGGCGCTCCACTTGCACTATGGCGCATCACCACCATATCTACCTTCATACTCAAAATATTGTTTACCGTATCCAACAAGGTCTCTCCTTTTGATACAGAGGATGCAGAGGCTGAAAAATTGATACTATCCGCACTTAAGCGCTTTTCGGCCAATTCGAAAGAGATTCTGGTGCGGGTACTATTTTCGTAAAATAAATTAACAATGGTAATGTCCCGAAGGGAAGGCACTTTTTTAACGGGGCGCTGTAAAACTTCTTTGAATTGAGAGGCGGTAGCTAAAATTAGAGAAATATCTTCCGCAGAAAGATCTTTAATGCCCAATAAATGTTTGGTAGATAGTTGCATTAAGGGTCAAAGCTAATATATTTGTTTGAATTCTAAGCCTAGAAGGGCACAAATTTTCGGGATACTGATTTATTGATCGGTATTTTAATATAAAACCACTTCTTCCTTCTCCCATTCTACCTTCACTTTCTGAGAATAGCTTGTGTCGATCGATTTTCCGCAATAGTCAGGCTGAATAGGCAATTCCCGGTTAAATCTCCTGTCAACCAAAACGCAAAGTTCAATTTTTTTGGGTCGACCAAAGTCCTGAAGCGCATCTAGGGCAGCGCGAATGGTTCTACCGGTATACAATACGTCATCGATTAAAATCACTACTTTACCTTCAATCGAAAAAGGAATATCAGTTGTATTAGCAATATGCAATTCTTTTCTTACATCATCGCGGTAAAAAGTAATATCTAATATACCGTATTGAACATTTTCACCCTTGCAAAGATTACGAACATTATCAACTATCCGTTTACTAATCTGCACTCCTCTTGGCTGCAGGCCAATAAATACCACCTCATCCAATTGCAAGTGATTTTCAAGCAACTGATGAGCAAGGCGCAAAATAGTCAAATGCAACTGACGCTTATCAAGTATTGTTTTCAAATTGAAATTTTATACAGCGAATTTATCTGATATTGTTCGAATTAAAAAGAATTTGAAATAATCAACCATTTTTAAATGACCAAACGGAAAGTATTAGATCATTTCTCCAACATAAACGGGTACCTATAATCTGTAACTGGAGTAAAGGTTTCTTTGATCGTTCGGGCGCTTAACCAACGATAAAGATTTAAAAGGCTACCTGCCTTATCATTCGTTCCGCTGGCCCGAGCTCCACCAAAAGGCTGCTGCCCCACTACCGCTCCTGAAGGCTTGTCATTGATGTAAAAATTACCAGCACTATTTCTTAATTGATTGGTGGCCAATTCCACTGCATATCGATCTTGGGCAATCACTGCACCTGTAAGTGCATAAGGAGAAGTACTATCTACTAATTTCAAAGCATCTTCAAATTTATTTTCATCATATACATATATCGTCAACACGGGTCCAAAAAGCTCTTCACACATCGTCACATAATGAGGATCCGTTGTTTCAATGATGGTGGGTTCAATAAAATACCCCTTGGTTTTATCACATTTGCCTCCAACCAGTATTTTAACCTTACTGTCCCTTTTTTTAGCCAATTTAATATACCCTTCCAATTTTAGAAAGCTCTTTTCATCTATCACTGCATTGACAAAATTGGTAAAATCCTCCACCGTCCCCATTTTCATGGTCTTCACCTCAGCCACCAATTTTTTCTTTACTTCTGCAGCAAGGTTTGAAGGAATATAGGCCCTAGATGCTGCCGAACATTTTTGTCCCTGGTATTCGAACGCTCCCCTAGCCAATGCTGCTACCAATACATCCGGGTCGGCACTTTTATGGGCAATCACAAAATCCTTTCCACCCGTTTCGCCTACTACTCGAGGATAGGATTTATAGATATCTGTATTAGCACCAATTTTTTTCCAAATAAAATTAAAAACACCCGTACTGCCAGTAAAGTGAACCCCTCCAAAATCAGGATGATTAAAACATACTTCTCCCAATACTGGACCATCCACATAAACTAAATTAATAACCCCATCGGGCAAACCAGCTTCCTTTAAAATGCGCATGAATAACTGTGCGCTATAGACTTGTGCATGGGCACATTTCCATACTACCACATTGCCACACATCGCAGCACTGGTAGGTAAGTTGCCGCCAATTGCGGTAAAATTAAAGGGGGTGATTGCCAATACAAATCCTTCCAGCGGCCGGTATTCCAGTCGATTATTCACCCCAGCGCCACTGATGGGTTGTTCGCGATAGATTTCACTGAGAAAATGAACATTGAATCGCAAAAAATCGATCAGTTCGCATGCAGCATCTATTTCTGCCTGAAAAACATTCTTACTTTGCCCAAGCATCGTAGTCCCAACAATGTAGGGGCGGTATTTGGTAGCCAGTAAATCAGCCGCCTTTAAAAATATATTGGCCCTGTTTTCCCAACTCAGTCCGGCCCATTTTTCTTTTGCTTTTAGTGCCGCTGCAATGGCATTCTTTACATGGACCGCATTTCCCTCATGATAATTACCTAGCAAATGACCATGCTCATGGGGAGGATGCAATGCCTTTTTTATACCTGTTCTCACTTCTTCACTCCCGATGTACATCGGGATATCCGCTTTTTCTATTTTTAATTTTTTCAGGATTTTTTTTAATGCCAGTTTCTCCTTGCTTCCTGGAGCATAATTCAACACAGGTTCATTGACCGGCATTGGGTAATAAAAATCTCCGTACTGCATTTATTTACATTTTAAGTTGATACAATAACCGAATCAATTCGGACATTTCACGGGATCGCTGATCTTACTGTTGAATAAAATTTTCTCGGTTTCAATCAATCTGCCGAGCGGATAATCAATTATTTTGGCCAACCGATCCTTATCGTCATTGAACACTAATATTTGAATTTGCTTAAAAAAAGCTCTTTTTAAACACTACGATTGAAACATTTTTTTAAGAAAAAATAAAGTTCAATTAAATATTTATATAAATAAATATAACGTATTGATTATTAATAATTTAGGTAGAATTTGAAATAATAATATTAAGATGCTTCCGCTTCTTTTTCGCTCATCAAATAAGCTTTGATAAAGCCATCCAGGTCTCCATCCATCACTGGACCTACATTGCCCACTTCAAAATCAGTCCGGTGATCCTTAATCATTTTATAAGGATGAAAAACATATGATCTAATTTGGCTACCCCACTCAATTTTTTTCTTAGATGAATTGGTTGCATCCAAAGCCGCTTGGCGTTTGCGCATTTCCTCTTCATACAAACGACTTTTTAACATCGCCATCGCCTTCTCCCGATTTTCGCCCTGAGTACGGGCTTGTTGACATTCTACTATAAATCCGCTGGGCCGATGGGTAAGGCGAACTGCCGTTTCTACTTTATTGACATTCTGTCCCCCACTGCCACCACTTCTAAAAAATGCCCAATCCACATCAGCTGGATTAACTGCAATCTCAATGGTATCATCAATCAGGGGATATACATATACACTAGCAAAGGAAGTATGTCTCCTAGCATTGCTATCGAAAGGGCTGATTCGAACCAGCCGGTGAACCCCACTTTCTGCCTTTAAAAAACCATATGAAAAGGGACCGTCAAACTGGAAGGTACAAGTTTTA
>CANIMM010000213.1 GCA_947468255.1 Chitinophagaceae bacterium
AGTGCGGTGGGTTACCAGCCTACATTGGCTACTGAAATGGGATTGATGCAGGAAAGAATTACCTCTACCAAAAACGGTTCCATTACCTCTGTACAAGCGGTTTATGTACCTGCGGATGATTTAACGGATCCGGCTCCAGCTACTACCTTTGCGCATTTGGATGCCACTACCGTATTGAGTCGTAAAATTGCAGATTTGGGTATCTACCCTGCAGTGGATCCATTGGATTCTACTTCTAGAATTTTAACTCCTTTAATCGTAGGAGATGAGCATTATAATACTGCCAATCGGGTAAAATTAATTTTGCAGCGTTATAAGGAGTTGCAGGATATCATTGCAATCCTTGGTTTGGATGAATTGAGTGATGATGACAAGCAAACTGTATCTAGGGCACGTAAGGTACAACGTTTCCTAAGTCAGCCTTTCTTTGTGGCCGAGCAGTTTACCGGTTTAAAAGGAGTATTGGTTCCTATAGAAGATACCATTCGCGGATTCAATGCCATCATGGATGGCGAAGTGGATGAGTATCCAGAAGCAGCCTTTAACTTGGTGGGAACACTTGAAGATGCGATTGAGAAGGGTAAGAAAATGATGGCAGCAGCATTGGCATAAACCTTGCGAATTGCTAAAAAAAATTATTAACCAATAAACCAGGTTCTCTTTTAGAGACAAGGGTATGAATTTAGAAATATTAACTCCCGAAAAAAAGATATTCAGTGGCGAAGTGTACGGTGTACAGCTACCTGGTATCACCGGTTCTTTTGAAGTGCTAGATAAACATGCTCCCATGGTTGGTGCACTCAAGGCGGGTAAGCTTAAAGTGCTGACTGATAAAACAGCTACCACTTCTTTTACTATCCTCAGTGGATTTGTGGAAGTGTTGAACAATAAAACGATTGTGCTGATTGAAGGAGCAGAGCAACTTTGATACGGTAAAATAAATATTGATTAAGTCCCTCTTGTAGGGACTTTTTTATTGCCTTTCATTTAATTGTTGGTGCCTGAAAATGCAATTTTGACAATCGGTTAATCCATTTGTTTTTTGAGTTGCAGATACGACCAAGCAGTGAAAGGAAATAATAACAACAGCCAAAAAGAATACCATTCACCACTGAAGAAAAATAGGGAAAGGGTAGCAGCGCCAACATATAGGGGGTAAGCGAAAAACAAAAGACTCACGACAATTGAATCAAAGTGGTCGGTTTCAATTGTTTTTTTAATAATGATTTTTTTTAAGGGATAATACAAGGGAGCATGCAGTACCCATCCTATTATGGAGGGCAAGAACAGCAAGGTTTTTTTGAGTGCAGGCTGGTGTACATAAAATTGTGCATGTAATTTTTCCTTATCTGATTGGTTGATTTCAAATACAAGGGGAGTCAGTTGTTGTTGAAGAAGCGAATTGAAAGATTGAATGCCCTTCCCAAATCCATCGGCAGTCTCAATGTCTTTGGCGGTAATGAAGTCGCCTAAAAAAATTCGTATATTCTTGCCAAATTGATTGAATGAATTATAATTGATACCAATTGGTAACACTTTTAAAGGAATGCCGTCCTCCCAGCTACTGATGGCTAGCCTTGCTGTCCCCTTCATTAGAGGGCGTAAGTGCCATTCATTAATGCATTTTCCTTCACTAAAAATCAGTACAATGCCATTATGTTTAAAGATTTCCTTGCAACGATTGAAGGTGGTATAATTATCAGTTAAATTTTCAACCCCTTCACTGGTGCGGTATACGGGCAATAGTTTAAAGGCCACCAAAATTCGACTAATCCATTTTCCATTAAATGCATCTCCCCTAGCGAGAGAGTAAAGTGGTCTGTCGAGCAGGGTGCATAGAATAATTGCATCAAGGAATGAATTGGGGTGATTAACGGCAAGTAATAGGGGTCCCTCGGTATTGAATAATTCCTTTTTATTAATTTGCAAATCTCTACAATATAATTTGATAGCAGCCCTTGCAATGATTTTTACAAATTGGTATAGCATTTTGGGGAGGTAAGCAATGAATCGTTTAGTTGTTGATAGGTTTGCAAAACAAATGTAGGATAAAAAAAATCAGAATGGAAAGAGGGAGGGGGCTTAATTAAGTTGGGGGTCGATGGGGAAGTTGATCATCATTTCATACTCTCCTCCAAGTTGCTTTAGGCTATCTTTCCATATCTTGTCAGGAAAGGAGTGGAAGATTAAATTTCGTGTAGCCTTTACAGTTAGCCATGTTTTTTCTTTTAATTCATCATTGAGTTGATCTTTGCTCCAGCCGCTATACCCAATAAAAAAACGAATTTTGGCGAGATCTAGTTTATTGTATTTGACAAGCTGAGTTACCATTTCAAAATCTCCACCCCAGTAAATACCTTTCATTATTTCTTGTCCGCCGGGTATTAGGTCGGGGTATTGGTGTAGAAAGTGGATGGTGTCTTTTTGAACCGGCCCCCCGTAAAAGACAGGAATAGTTGACCCTTCGAAACTGGTTATTAATGCATCCAGCATTTGATCAAATGGTTTGTTTAAAACAAAACCAACAGTTCCTTCTTTTTGGTGTTCACAAATAATTACTACTGACCTCATAAAATGAGGGTCTTTTAAGAATGGATCTGCAATCAATAATATGCCGGCAGCAGGTGAAATCATCTTCCTAAATTAATTGATTATTTCTCGCTTTACTAATTTTGTTTCAAGTTTATTTTGCAGTCAAAGTTCCAAAACCTTCGTTAAATTGGTGTTTTAGGCACTTAAAATTAATTTAGTCAATAATATTGATTTACTTTTATAAGAATGAAACGTATTTTCCCGGTAATAACGGTCCTGATTTTGCTCTCACTTCTGGGGATTATTTTTTTTCAGATTTTATGGATAAAAGGCACCCTCGAGTTGGAGGAGCAAAAATTTTATGAACATGTAAGTTTGGCTACCTCTCAGGCTGCTACCGATTTGATGGAAGAGAAAGGCAATCTGATGCCATTGAGGAGAAAAAAAGAACCGCTTTTTCATAGCGAAAGTCAGCTTGAAATTTTCAGACCTACTATCGCACAGAAATACTCGGGCGAAGAAATAGCTGGCATCATAAGAAAAGCATTCGATAAAAAAAACCTAAGAAACATTCCATTTGAATTTGCCATCAGCCCCACATCCATCGTTGGCGAGGAAATTCAATCTGCCAATTTTTATAAATTATATGCCGACTCGGCAAATAATAAACTGCATGTAATACAGCTAGAGTCTCCGGGGGGAAGTCTTTCGGAGGGTATTTCGCCCCAGGAATTATTGATCATCACGGTGCCCCATGCCGAAAAATTAATTTTGCGATCACTAACCTGGTTCATCATAGGAGCAATTGTTTTTTCGGTGATAATTATTACAGCATTCTTTCTAACCGTGAGGGCTTTGCTGAAGCAAAAAAAGCTAAGTGAAATAAAGTCTGATTTCATCAATAATATGACCCATGAGTTTAAAACTCCGTTGGCTACCATCTCGCTTGCAGTGGATGCTTTAAAGAATGAAAAAGTAATCAATGACCCTGAAAAAATGAATTATTTTACGGGGATAATTAAGGAGGAAAACAAAAGAATGAATCGGCAGGTAGAAACTATTCTTCAAGCTGCATTGCTTGATAAGCAGCTTGTTCAATTGAATCTTGTCAAGTCCCACGCCCACGATTTAATAAACAGTGCTTTAAACAATATCAATCTTCAGGTGGATGAAATACATGGCCGCTTGGAGGTGAATCTTAAGGCGACTAAGGATGTTATTCTTGCGGATGAAGTTCATTTTACCAATTTGATCAGTAATCTGCTGGATAATGCGGTCAAGTATTCGAAGGACGACCTTCGTATAATAATCAGTACCCAAAATGAAGGCAATCGGTTCAAAGTTAAAATAGAGGACAATGGTATTGGAATGAGCAAAGAAACAGCAACTCGAATTTTCGAGAAATTTTACCGTGCCCATACTGGCAATCTTCATAATGTAAAAGGCTTCGGTCTAGGACTCAATTATGTCAAAACAATGGTGGATGCACACCATGGTAGCATTAAGGTTGAGAGTACGCTGGGAAAAGGAACTAGTTTTATACTGAGTTTTCCGTTGGTCAAAAATTAGCTCCCACTTATTCCCCTTTTTTTACTTTTCTAATTCGTTGCACTTCACTACACATACCTTGGTATGTCTTTATTGTATGTAAAGTGATCTCCATGAGTTGCAATTCGGTAGAATATATGGTTTTCCATACCCCATTCTATTGATGCAGAAGGCTATTTTTCAGCTCCATTTCTATTGGGATTTCAGTAATCCACAGGTTATACACCTATTCGCATAGGTTATTCACCCTAAGAATGCCCTTAAAAGAGCTTAAACTTATATTAGGTGGGTGTTTCAGCCTGTGGATAAAAATGTTTATATCATTTTAAGTGTAAAAGTGGGAAAAGGTGTTATTTTGTGGTAATAATTCATTCAAACAAAACAACCCAGTAAATGATTGGTTTTCTCGGCGAATATGAGGCTACGATGGATGCTAAGGGACGTTTCCTTTTGCCAGCCGGCTTTAAAAAGCAGCTGTCAGAGTCGGGTGCTGGCCAATTCGTTATCAATCGGGGCATTGAAGCTTGTTTGAGTTTATATCCCATGCAAAGCTGGGAACCGATTTTTGCGGAGGTTAGCAAGTTGAATGAATTTGACCCAAAGGTTAGACAATTTCGTCGATATTTTTTGAATGGAGCTACCCAACTTGAATTGGATACAGCCGGAAGGTTATTAATTCCAAAGGCCTTAATGGAGTATGCTGGATTGGAAAAAGATGTAGTGCTGGTATCTGCTGTCAATAAAATTGAGATTTGGGATGCAGTCAAGTATAAAATGTTCTTTGAATCTTTTTCGCCCGAGTCTTACAGTAACCTGGCCAATGAAGTGATGAATAAAAACGATGAAAAACTGAAAAGCTGACATGTTGAAAAAAACACCTCCTGACGAAAGCAAATTGCCTCTCCATTCATCAGCGGATCAGTTGGATTATCATATACCGGTATTACTTCAGGAAACCATCGAAGGTTTACATATTAAGGCGGACGGGATTTATGTGGATTGCACTTTTGGTGGTGGTGGACATAGCAAGGCCTTGTTACAGCATTTAGGTGAAAAAGGTATTTTAGTTGCGTTTGACCAAGATGAAGATGCCAAAAAAAATCTCCCACAGGATAATCGGGTGATTTTTGTGCCGCAAAATTTTCGTCATTTGCAACGCTTTTTGCGCTTGCATAAAATAACCCAAGTAGATGGAATATTGGCTGATTTGGGAGTTTCCAGTCACCAGTTTGATGAGGCCGACAGAGGCTTTTCCATTCGTTTTGATGCAGCGCTAGATATGCGGATGGATCAGCGACAAACTACTACAGCAGCAGATATCCTCAAAAAATTTACTGAGCTACAGTTGCATAAAATGCTGGAAAAATACGGGGAAGTGACCAATGCCAAGACATTGGCAAAAATAATTGTTCAGCAAAGGGCATTGATGCCTATCAAAACCATCCAGCAATTCAAACAGGCCGTCCAATCTGTGGTAAAGGGAA
>CANIMM010000214.1 GCA_947468255.1 Chitinophagaceae bacterium
CAGCACAACCTATAAAGTAACTTACTCTGCCGGCGAGTTCCTTGATTTTATCCGCCGCGGCGGATTGATTTTTTTTGTTACTTTTTTGCATCAAGGCAAAAAAGTAAAGGATCGCTATTCCGTGAAGGTTTCCAAGCCTATATAGTTCCCTTTTTTTACCAACAAAAACTAGTTGAAATGCAAGGTTATTAATCATTTGGTTGATTATCCAGTTGTTCTTTATTGATTCATTTTAATCAAAAGCTTTACCAAATGGCAGTTTTCAACTTTTTGAGGGTCGACAACTTACTCTTTTAAATTCATTCCACTTAACTCCATAGCAAGTAGGCTGCACCACTGCAACACCACTAATTTTTGATCCCACTTGCGTTTACTCAATCGCCTTAAAATCTTTGAAAATTTTCATCGGGGTAATATCTGCCTGTTGCCGATACTGCTTCCATTTGCCATTAAAAAATCCATTGGCTTTTTGTATGGCTTCTACCACCACTTGTTCTGCCATTTCTATTAAAACAAATTCCTGCGCATCGGGCAGTTTGTTTTTTCCCAACAGTTCCCATTTGGCAGTGCTCAACCTAGCATTCACGGTAATTTCGTAGGGTGCGCCATAGCCCTGTTTCTCATGAGGGGTGCCAAGGATAAAATTGCGGATTTTTTTTATGGAGTCGGTCATTACCTTGCCCAATTTGAGCAAACTATCTGCTTCAGCGCCTTCTATATTTTTCAATTGAGCTTCTACTTTGGCAATCATTTCATCAGCCTCCGTTAAGCGATCGGTGATATTGACTACTTTACCAATGCTTTTTTCAAGTCTATTCAATGCCGCCATTTTTGCTTCATATACCTGTTTGGATATATCCTGACCCGGGGCTGATTTTACCACTATCATGGTTGAATCCAACTCCTTTCCCAATGAAATTACCATTTTATAGGTGCCGGGAAATACGGATAAATCTCCCTGCGGCTCAACCGAGGTAGCGGTTGGTTTTGCAGACCCTGGTCCACGGAAACCCTTGGTTTCAAAACCCCAGTAATTTCTATTGAAGCCGGTATCGGCCTTCATTTGAAAGGTTCTTATTAAATCGTTTTGCGAGTTGTAGATTTTTACCCACACCGAATCTGATTTGGACGAATTGGCGCTGTCTTTTTTTGCTGGAGGTTGAATGTAAAAAGAATAGGCAGCTCCGCGATTTCTATTTTTGCCCTCATACAATCCCCAAGTGCTGTAGTCGTACCCCGATTTATTTTTAAACTGAACCTCGTAAGCTGTAGGGGCCTCAAAAACTACCAGCTTTTTTTTGGGGCCGATGCCGCCATTTGCAGCAAATTTTCGTAAGGGCCGAATGTCATCCATCACATACATCGCCCTTCCAAAGGTAGCAATACAAAGATCTGCCTCCCTTTCCTGTATCGCTAGGTCGTAGGTGGAAACAGAAGGGTAACCATTTTTCCATTGCTCAAAACTGGTTCCTTTGTCGAAACTAACCCAGAGACCCTTTTCAGTTCCTACAAAAATCAAATTGGGCTCCACCGGATCCTGGAGTACACAAAGCGCATATCCTTTTACGTTGGTGCTATCCAATATGGCTTCCCATGTTTGACCAAAATTGGTGGTACGAAAAATATAGGGGGTAAAGTCGCCCCTTCGATAATCATTGCACACTAGCATTGCCTCGCCTGCATGGTACCTGCTGGCCCTTATTTGTGGAATCCAAGCACCCACAGGCATGCCTGCAATTTTACCGCGAAAGTTGCTCCAAGTTTTTCCGCCATCTTTTGTTAACTGCACATTTCCATCATCGGTGCCTACCCAAATAACTTCTTTGTCTTTAGTAGAAGGCTCGATACAAAGAATGGTATTGTAATTTTCAGCCCCGGTAATATCCAATGATAGTCCGCCATTTTCATCCTGCTTTTGTTGCGCAGCATTATTGGTTGTTAAGTCTGGCGAAATAATCTGCCAGGTAAACCCTTTGTTAGTGCTTTTGTGAACAAACTGACTTCCATAATAAATGGTAGCGGCAGCATCCGGCGCTTGTGCAAAAGCGGCATTCCAATTAAATCGTAGCCTTGTTTTAACATCCGTTTCTGGTGGCTGAAGGCTGTTTTGCTCTCCGGTGGCTACATTGTACCTACCCAATCCGCCCATTTGCGACATGGCATATACCCAGTTGGCATCTTGTGGATCAGGCGACATGTCAAAGCCGTCGCCACTCCAAATATTATCCCAAAAATAATTTTTAATACCGCCCTCTACCCAGGTATAGGCGGGTCCCCGCCAACTACCATTGTCTTGCATTCCTCCCATCAAATGGTAGGGCAATTCATTGTCCACACTAACATGATAAAATTGACCTACCGGCAATTGATCATCAAATTTCCAGGTACGGCCACGGTCGTGGCTCACGCCGATTCCCCCGTCATTGCCATCAATAATAAAATTGGGATTGGTAGGATGAATCCAAAATGCATGGTGATCGGGGTGAATGCCTGAATAGGGAATCACATTTTGAAAAGTTTTACCCCCATCCTCGCTCATGCTAATCATTTGATTGATATTATACAAACGATTTTCATTCAATGGGTCAACCCGAATATCCTGAAAATAAAACGGCCGATTGGTTACGTCAGCAGCATTGCTATTTACAAGTTCCCATTTTGCTCCTCCATCATCGGTTCTATACAATCCGTTTTTGGTAGCTTCCACCAACGCGTATATTCGCTTTGGCTGGTTGGTAGAAATGGTGATGCCTATTCGGCCATAATCACCCTCCGGCAATCCCTGTTTCTTGCCTAATTTTTCCCAAGTTTTTCCCCCATCATAAGTCATGTACAAGCCACTTCCCGGTCCACCGCTTTTGAAGCTATAAGGGGTGCGTCGGTGTTGCCACATATTGGCTATCAATTTATTAGGATTGCTGGGGTCCATTACCAATTCGGCACAGCCGCTGGTATCATTGGTATGCAAAATTAATTTCCAGCTACTTCCTCCATCGGTAGTTTTATACACTCCTCGTTGAGGATGTTCTGCATAAGGATTACCGATGGCTGCTACATAAACGGTATTGGGTTCATTGGGGTCAATAATTACTCGGTGAATATTGCTAGTTTTTTCGAGTCCCTTCAATTTCCATGTTTTACCTGCATCCAGACTTTTATAAATACCGCCGCCTAAGTTCAATGAGTTTCTGGGATTACCTTCGCCGGTACCTGCCCACAAAACAGCGGGATTGGATTGCTGAATGGCAACGGCACCAATATTTAAAATGGGTTGCTCATCAAAAATCGGCAGCCAACTGCTTCCTCCATTTTCTGTTTTCCATACTCCGCCTGATGCAGAACCCAAATAGATAATATCAGGATTGCTATGCAAGGCATCAATGGAGGTAATGCGGCCACTCATGCCGGCTGGGCCAATGCTTCGCGGCTTCCAATTACTAAACTGGCCAGTAGCAATTTTCTGTGCGTGCAAACTATTGGCAACAACCAGTAATGCTAGGATTATCGTTGATTTTCTCATGAAGCGAAATTTAGAATATGAAATTGGGCTATAAAGGGGAGCTAACCAAACAAATGGTTGAAGCCAATTAGATAGCTGTCTTGCTGGTGTCAGCAATTATTTTGTAAAGTTTTTTTCAGCTTTTTTTGCCTTATCAAAATCCAATATCACTGAATTGATACAATACCGCAAACCTGTTGGCGGAGGGCCATCATCAAATACATGTCCGAGGTGCGACTTACACCTGCCGCACATCACTTCCGTGCGTTTCATTCCATAAGTATTGTCGGGGGCATAAATGATACTTCCCTTGCTGATGGGCTCAAAAAAACTAGGCCAGCCGCAACTGCTTTCAAACTTCCCATTGCTATTGAACAAGGGATGGCCGCAGGCAGCGCAGTAATAGGTTCCTACCTCTTTATGCTCATAATACTTCCCCGTAAAAGCCCTTTCGGTACCTTTTTCCCTTGCAATGGCATAGACTTCTGCCGGCAAAATTTTTCTCCATTCGGCATTGCTCAGGGGAAGTTTAGTAGTATCCGAATCGGAATGCAGGGCATTGGTTGGTTGGTTATTATCCACGGTAGAGACTATTTTATTGTTGAATGAACAATTACATCCTATGACTAGGAACAAAATTGCTGCAAAAAGGTAAACTGAATTTTTCATATACAATGTAATCCTCGGTTTAGATACCTGTAAGATAACGGATTGCTTGCTAAAAAGTTGAATAGCGCATTAATTTTTTGTCTGCCTTGCTGACTTGATTCTACAGGCTATATGATTCTATGATTCCAAGATGGAATTAAAATTTCAACTAATTGTTAGAAATGTTAAATGGTTTATCTTTGTTTTTTACCAACTTTAGCCAGTACATATGTTAAATCTAATACTCTTCGGCCCTCCAGGCAGCGGAAAAGGAACCCAAAGTGAAAAACTGATTGTGAAATATGGTTTAAAGCACCTGAGTACGGGAGATTTACTCCGCTCGGAGATTGCACAACAAACTTCTTTGGGGTTGGAAGCAAAAAACTTTATGGACAAGGGGCAGTTGGTGCCAGATGCCGTAGTGATTGGCATGATTCGTTCTGCATTGGAAACCAATCCAGATGTGAAAGGTTTTTTATTTGATGGTTTCCCCAGAACCCCGGCCCAGGCAGCGGCATTGGATGAATTAATGGAATTGAAAGGAACTTCAATCAATACCATGTTGGCGATGGAAGTGAGCGAGCAAGAGTTGATGATCCGGCTATTAAAGCGTGGTGAAACCAGTGGAAGAAGTGATGACACGAATGAAGAAGTGGTAAAAGCAAGAATTACCGAATATCATAATAAAACGGCTGCGGTGGCAGATTATTACCATCAATTCGGCAAAGTGGTTACGGTAAAGGGAGAAGGTAGTATTGAAGCTATTTTTAATTCCTTGTGTAAGGAAATTGATCAAAAGATTTAAGCGGGGGAGCAGTTCTCTTTTAGCCAGATTACTATTTGGTCAAAGGTCGCTATGCCAGAAGCAATTTGTATGGTAAAATTATATGCTTCTTCTTGGGTAGCTTTTAAAAAATAACCTTCCTCTGCCATAAAGGAAGCCATTGCCAAAAATCCAGTCCTTTTATTTCCATCAATAAAAGGATGGTTAACTATTAGGCTTTCTCCCAATGCTGCAGCTTTTTCAAAAACTGATGGATACAAGTCATTTCCTCCAAATGTTTGAAATGGTCTTGCAATAGCAGAAGCTACTCCTCCTAGGTCTCTAACTCCGGTACCGCCACCATACCTATCAATTGAAAATTGATGAACCTTCAAAATGTCTTCTAATAAAATCATTGGGCTAGCTTTTGTAAAGTTTCGTCATACCGCTCACTTATTTTCTCCACCTGCTTAGCTAAATCATAAGTACGAGGTGCAGTTGCAGCATTTATTTTTTCCAAATGCGCCAAAATTTCATCAATTGCGACCTCATTTTCTAGGGCTTTTAATTTTTCAACTGCCAATGCCTTTTTTTCTGCTACGCTCATAACATGTGTTTTTATGAATTCAAATTTACAAAATCTATTCGAAATGA
>CANIMM010000215.1 GCA_947468255.1 Chitinophagaceae bacterium
GATTGAAAAAGGCCAAATGGTTTTTAATAAAAGTAGACAAAGGCTAAGACCCCGACTGGATGAAATGAATCAGATTCCAAAATAATAAATGGATGTATTGTTTTCAGAACTACAGTAACTATCCAACTTTATAATTCCACCGCTCAATACCTAATCAGCAAAGCAAATTAATGGATCCATTTGATGCAAACCGGATTGGGTATGGTTATTCGTTTATTCGTATCTGTTAGTAATCCAGTTTTTTTATTGATCTTAAAAATCACAATGTCATCGCTTTGTTGATTGGCCACTAGTAAGAAATTGCCGGTTGGGTCAAAGTTGAAATTCCTGGGGGTTTTCCCCATGCAGGACTGTTCGCCTACAAGGGTGAGTTTGCCCGTTAGGGTATCAATTTTAAAAATGGTAATACTATTGGAGCTGCCACGGTTGCTGCAATACAGAAATTTGCCATCAGTAGAAACGTGGATGTCTGCACTCCCTATCACCCCATTGAAATTGGCTGGCAATGCGCTGATTCTTTGTATGCTTTGGAGCTTGCCAGCATGGTATGCAAAGGCGGCCACCGTTCCCGAAATCTCTTCAATCAGGTATGCAAAGCGATTGCTAGGGTGAAAGTCAAGATGTCTAGGACCGCTTCCACCAATAGATTGTTCGAATGCAGGATTTGCTGCGCTCAAAACACCTTTGCTTTTATCAAAAGGATAAATCATTACCCGGTCGGTTCCCAAATCGGGCGTAAATAAAAAATCATTATTAGGTGAAAGTATGGCTGAATGAACATGAGGCGCTGCCTGTCTTCCTTTGTTTGGGCCACTACCTGTATCCTGAATGAATTGTTTTATTTCACCCAGCCCCCCATTTTTATTTACCGGAAATAAGGCAGCACTTCCGCTAGAGTAGTTGGCCGCAAACACCCATTTACCAGAATGATCAACGG
The DNA here is from genome assembly GCA_947468255.1 of Chitinophagaceae bacterium. Taxonomy (GTDB): domain Bacteria; phylum Bacteroidota; class Bacteroidia; order Chitinophagales; family Chitinophagaceae; genus Ferruginibacter. The sequence goes on from CANIMM010000215.1 coordinate 938, forward strand.
CAACATAACAAGGATGTTTGCCACCTGAAAACTGTTGGTTGATCAGTTGGAGGGTTCCATTATTATTATTAAATGAAAAGGCAGATACGCTCCCACCAATTCCAAATTTTGTACTATCGGCATTCTCTGAAACTGCATATATCATCTTATTATTGGAGGATACCGCCAGATAGCTGGGGTTGGCAATTTTAGTGGAACTTACAAAACTATTGTCGCCGGTAGATGAATTAAAATTGTAGACATAGATACCCTCACTTTTTCCAGACGTGTAGGTGCCAATCAATAAATAGGTTTTACTTTGAGTAAAAGCAATACTGAAGCAACTATTCAGTAGCAATGCAATCAATAATCGTTTTACCATTATCTGTTATTTTTATTTTGGGCTGATTGAAGTTTGGTCCTTATCGATCAAGGGGGCAATTCAATTAATTAGGAATTAAAAGTATCGCTTTGTTTGTAGTATAAGAATTTCAAAACTAGCAGCTATTCAAACAAAGAGTAAAAATTTTAAAAAATGCGGCCTAGGTATTTTTAAATACGGGGGCTAATCTTTTTCAAAGCGGTTACTATTTTCTCAAAATTGTCATCTTCACTCAAGTCTTGTGGGATGAATTTTTCTCCAATTACTTTTTCATATAATTCAATGTATCGGTTGCTGATAACCGTAATCCATTCATCACTCATTTCAGGTACCACTTGTCCCACCTTACCCATAAAATTGTTTTGGATTAGCCATTCCCTTACAAATTCTTTACTGAGTTGTTGTTGTTTTTCGCCTGCTGCTTGTCTATGTTCAAAGCCATCGGAGTAAAAGTACCTGGAACTATCGGGGGTATGAATTTCATCCATTAAATAAATCGTGTCGTCAATTTTTCCAAATTCGTATTTGGTATCTACCAATATTAATCCTTGCTTGGCAGCTAATTGTTTACCTCTTTCAAAAAGTTGTCTGGTATATTGTTCGATTATTTCATAATCGGCTTCAGAGACAATTTGTTTTTGTAAAATATCTTTCCGGCTGATGTCCTCATCATGTCCTATCTCGGCTTTAGTAGAGGGTGTTATAATGGGCGTTTCAAAAAAATCATTTTCTTTCATATTGTTGGGCATGGATACCCCACACAATTCTCTAATACCCGCTTGATAAGTTCTCCAAGCATGTCCGGTTAAATTTCCCCTAATCACCATTTCAACCTTGAAGGGAATACACTTTTTTCCAATAGCACTGGTGGGTGATGGGGTACTGATTAACCAATTGGGACAAATATCTGCAGTAGCATTGAGCATAAATGCAGCTATTTGATTTAAAACCTGTCCTTTGTAGGGTATCGGTTTTGGTAAAATAACATCAAAAGCGGAGATACGATTGCTCGCTATCATTACAAGCCATTGATTTGCTATATAGTATACATCCCTTACTTTACCACTGTAAAAGCCGGTTTGATCGGGAAATTGGTAGTTTGCCATTTTGCTAAATTACAAGCATCCTGATTATTCACCCAATTAATAACAGATAAGATTTCAACACTCCTTTATAAATATTTTTTTCAAAAAAAATAACATTCCTCAATTTGTCATATATTTAACATATAAATACATCTATATGAGAAAAATTCCTTGTTTTGTGATTGCTTTTATTTTGGCAAACATTATTACCTTGGGTGTCTTCGCCCAAAATGTCATTATTAGTGGCAATGTTGTAAATAGCCTTTCCAAGGAAACAGTTTCAGCCGTTTCTATCACTGTTAAGGGTGGGTCAGTTGGTACGTTTACCAGCGATAAAGGAAATTTCAAGTTGTCAGTTGCACAGAATTTACCCTTTACTTTATTATTTTCTTCTGTCGGGTTCAAATCGCAGGAAGTATTGATTCAAGCTGCTGGGCAGTCTTTGAAGGTGCAATTAGTACCATCGAATGCATTGGGTCAGGAAGTGGTTGTGTCGGCAAGCAAGGTGGCACAAAAGATAATGGAATCGCCCATATCTATCGAGCGGGTGAGTTCAGCAAATATTCGAAATTCTGCGGTTTCTTCCTATTATGACATATTGAGTACTTTGAAAGGGGTAGATTTTACTACTTCCTCTCTTACTTTTAAAACTCCTTCTACCCGCGGTTTCAATGGTAGTGGTAACACTAGGGTAAATCAGATTGTGGATGGTATGGATAACCAGGCTCCGGGTCTTAATTTTTCTGCCGGTAGCGTTATAGGTCTTTCTGAACTGGATGTAGATAATATTGAATTATTGCCAGGAGCATCCTCGGCTTTATATGGACCAGGGGGTATGAACGGTACTATACTGATTAATAGTAAAAATCCTTTTAAATACCAGGGGCTTTCTTTTCAGGCTAAATTAGGAGTTATGAATACGGATTCTCGATATCAAGCTCCTTCACCTTATAATAACTGGTCAATTCGCTTGGCGAAGAAGGTTTCTGAGAAATTCGCATTTAAAATTGGGGCAGAAATTATAGCTGCCAAGGATTGGTTAGGCTATGATAAACGCAATTATGCTCGTGGTGGATCTGCAGCAAAAGTGATTCCTGGAGATAGGGCCACCGATCCTAATTATGATGGTGTAAACGTGTATGGTGACGAGACTACGGTTGATATCAGGTCTGCCGTTTTAAATACGATCGGTTCTTCTGCTGCTCCTTTTTTGAAGAATTTTATCAATAATTTGAATGGAGGTCTTCCAATCAACGTTTCTAGAACAGGATACAATGAAAATGAAATTATTGACCACAATACCTATAATTATAAGCTGTCTGGCGCACTGCATTACAAAATAACTCCTTCAGTTGAGGCTATTTTGTCTGGGTATTGGGGAACAGCTAATACAGTTTATACCGGAAGTGAGCGCTATAGCTTACGGGCTTTAAAGATGGGTCAGTACAAATTAGAACTTAATCATAAGAACTGGATGATTAGAGGGTATACAACCCAAGAGAATTCAGGCGAAAGTTTTAACGCAACGGTTACAACTCGTTTATTTAATGAAAACTGGAAACCAAGTGGTGGTTCCACTGGATGGTTTTCTCAATATGCTCAATCTTATTTGGGAGCTCGCTTAAATGGAATGCTTGATATGGATGCCCATACCATGGCAAGAAATTTTGCAGATGGGGGTAGACCCAACCCAGGAAGCCCTGCATTTAATGAGGGTTTTAATAAAATCAGAAATATACCAATTGGTGCTGGGGGAGGTTTGTTTGTGGATAGAACCAATTTATATATGGTAGAAGGCCAGTATAACTTATCTGAACTTACCGGTAAGGTTGCTGATGTATTGGTTGGCGCTAATTATAAAAAATATGCTTTAAATAGCCAAGGAACTCTGTTTGCAGATGGTGGAGGTATTATTGGTATAGGTGAATTTGGCGGATATGTCCAGGCTTCAAAAAACCTTTTTCAAGAGTTCCTTAAATTATCATTAAGTGGCAGATATGATAAAAATGAAAATTTTACAGGGCGTTTCACCCCTAGGGCAACGGCCTTGTTTAGGGTTGCAAAAAATAAAAATCTGCGATTAAGTTTCCAAACTGCCTATCGCTTTCCAAGTACTCAACAACAATGGATCGACCTGGATGTGGGTTCTAGTACAAGATTGTTGGGGGGCGTTCCATACTTCCAGCAAAAATACAACCTCAATTCCAATACATATCTGTTGAGTGCTTTGCCATCAGTAACTACTCCTTACCAGGTTACTCCTTTCAAACCAGAGTCTGTGAGAACCTTTGAATTGGGATATAAGGGGCTTGCATGGGAGGATAAGCTATTAATTGACATTTATGGATATTATGGTCAATATCAGGACTTTTTGTCTCGTACATTGTTGGTACAACCTAAAGCTACTTATACATTGGCTAGCATGGTTTCTGCAATCGCTTCAAACATTAATGTTAGCAATGTGGCTAATATTTATTCTATTCCCGTTAATGCTCCTTCAAAGGTTAAAACTTATGGATTTGGTTTGAGTTTAGATTATAGACTTCCAGCTGGATTTATTATCAATTCTAACGTATCCTCTGATAATCTAAAAGATGTACCAGCTGGTTTTAACGCCTATTTTAATTCACCAAAATACAGAGCTAATCTTGGTTTTGGAAATTCAGGTTTTGGAAATAAAAAAAGATTTGGATTTAATGTTTCATATCGCTGGCAGGATGCTTTCTATTATGAAGCTGAATTTGCAAATGATAATTTACCTGCTATTCATACAGTGGATGCTCAGTTTAGTATTAAGCTTCCTTCAACAAAATCAATTATAAAACTAGGCGCCAACAATTTACTAAATCAGTATTATGTAAATGCAGCAGCTAATTCCATTGTAGGTGGATTGTATTATGTTAGTTTCGGATACAATGTATTCTAAGGATTCTAAAATTTATCATCGTTTTAAAATTTATCAAAATGAAAATATTTAATAAAATAAAAATGGCAAGTTTAGTGGTACTGTCTACTTGCCTACTACTTTCAGCCTGTAATAAAGTTCCGCTAGATCCAGAGCCGATAAAGGCTCCCGTACAGGATCAAACAAACACGCTGGCAACATTACTGGATAATGCTGAATTTTCATTTTTAAAAGCAGCAGTCGTAAAGGCAGGATTATTACCCA
>CANIMM010000216.1 GCA_947468255.1 Chitinophagaceae bacterium
ACATGGTTACAGATAAAAGCGGCTGGACTTTACGCTCAGGAAGTATTTATACTGGAGGTTCTCCTTACAATGATAAAAATGAAGGTAATCGAAGAAGTGATGATGGCAAAGTTTGGGTGGGAGGATTGGCTCTCCGTATAAATCCAGACGGAACCGGATTGAAAGTAATGGGCCATAATTTCCGAAACTCTTATGAGGTGATTCCCGATTCATATGGTAATCTTTGGCAAAATGATAATGACGACCAGGTAGTGACCTGTCGTACTTCCTGGTTAATGGAAGGAGGTAATGCAGGGTATTTTAGCACTGATGGAACACGGTATTGGCAAGCAGATCAGCGTCCGGGACAGGAGATTTTTTCTGCTCATTGGCACCAAGAAGATCCTGGTATAATGCCTGCAGGTGATCGATCGGGTGCTGGCGCACCTACCGGTGTTGCAATGTACGAATCGGATGCATTGGGTAAAAATTATAGGGGGATGTTACTGAGTGCGGATGCAGGTAGAAATGTTATATTTGGATACCATCCTTCTTTAAGCCAGTCTGGATACAATTTAGGAATGCGCCAGAATTTTATCACTTCTCTTTCAGGTGATAATGCAGGCTATGTATGGAATGATACCATTCAAAACAAACAAAAGGATAATTGGTTTCGACCGGCTGATGTTACTATTGGAACAGACGGCGCCATTTTCATTGCTGATTGGTACGATCCAGTAGTGGGTGGCCATCAAATGAATGATAGCCTGGGGTATGGAAGAATTTACCGCATTACTCCAAAAAATAAAAAACTGCTTCCTCCAACACTTGATTTCAATAGCATACAAGGGCAATTGGAAGCTTTGAAGAATCCAGCAGTGAATGTTCGCAATATCGCTTTTGAAAAACTAAAACAGCAGGGCGCAGCAGTTATTGAACCCGTGAAAAAATTGCTGCACGACGAGAACCCATTTGTTAGAGCAAGGGCTGTATGGCTATTGGCCCAACTGGGTAATGAAGGTAAAAAGCAAGTTGAAAATATTTTGACAGACAAAGACGAGCAAATCAGAGCAACCGCTTTCCGATCTTTGCGACAGGTTACTCAAAATATGATGCCTATAGCTAGTAAGCTCTCAACCGATCCCTCAGCATTTGTTCGAAGGGAAATAGCTGTTGCCCTGAGAGACTCATCTTTTAAAGTAAAAAAAGAAATACTGCTTACACTCGCTGCTCAGTATGATGGTAAAGATCGATGGTACCTCGAAACCCTTGGAAGCGCTATGGATGCAGATGCTGAAAGTTGGTACAAAGAATTACTGATTTCTTTTTACCCTAATCAACCAATCTCGCCATTGAAGTGGAGTAAGCCAATGGCAGATTTTGCCTGGAGGCTTCATCCTGTAATTGCCGTGAAGGAAATTGCACAAAGAGCTATGGATTCGGCTTCATCAATAGAAGAAAGAATGCGAATGATTACGGCGCTAGCTTTTATAAATGATAAAACGGCGGCTGATGCGATGTTGAATTTGACTGCTGCTAGTTTGGCAGATGTAAAAGAACAATCTTTGTATTGGCTTTCATTCAGACAGAGTAATGATTGGTATAAATTATTAGATTGGTCAAAAATAAATATAAATACTACTTATCAGCGAAAGCTGGCAAAAATGAAAGTTAAGCTGCAAATGCTGTTTGACAGTCGACAGTCTCAGCAAGACCATAAAAGCCTGGCAAAGGAAATGGCATTAGATTCAATGGGAGGTCAAATGGTGATTGGATTAATGGCAGAGAATAAATTGCCCGCTTCGTTAATGCCAGTCGTGGCAGAAAATATTTTCAATAACCCGAATTTAGCGGTAAGGGTTCAGGCTGGAAAATATGTTAAGCGAAATGGCACGGATAAAATATTTTCAGTGAATAATATTGCAAAATTACCTGGGGATGCTGTAGCGGGTCAAACTATTTTTAAAAACAATTGTAGTACTTGCCACCGTGTTGGATTGACAGGAAATAGGATTGGGCCGGAACTTACCAATATTGGCAAAAAATTTGATAAAATTTCATTACTCGATGCCATTGTCAATCCCAGTGCTGCCATTGTTTTTGGTTATGAGCCTTGGCTGGTGAATACAGTAGAGGGGGAATCTGTATTTGGATTTTTAGTTTCAGAAAATAAGCAGTCTATTGTTATAAAAGATATTTCTGGTGTTCAACATGTTATCGCACAAAACAAAATTAGTTCAAAGAAAAAGCAACAAAAAAGCCTAATGCCTGAACCGATAACAACCGGGATAACTGAACAAAACCTGGCAGATATTGCAGCTTTTTTATTAACATATAAAGAAAGTCATAAGTAATCAATTTTAGGCATTTGATTTGTAAAATACGGTTCTTAATAAGGGACTAACAATAATTTTTTTAATAATGAAAGTAGGATTATTTATTCCCTGTTATGTGGACCAATTTTATCCGAAAGTGGCAGTAGCTACCCTGGAACTTTTGGAGAAATTGGGTTGCGAAGTTGTTTTTCCGCTCAATCAAACCTGTTGTGGTCAACCGATGGCCAATAGTGGATTTGCCAATTTGAGTGAAGGTTGTGATAAAAATTTTGTAGCCAATTTCGGCGAAGTCGATTACATCGTATCTCCATCAGGAAGTTGTGTATTGCACGTGAAAGAACATTTGCATGACCAGGATGAAAGCAAGGCTTTGCATATCCGGAATCATATTTATGAATTGACAGAATTTATCGTTGATATTTTAAAAATTGAAAATATCAATGCTTCTTTTCCTCATAAGGTGGGTATGCATATTAGTTGCCATGGTCAGCGTGGATTGAATCTCTCTTCCATGAGTGAATTGATGGCACCTCCATTTTCAAAACCAACCCATTTATTAAATATGGTGAAAGGATTGGAACTTAGCTTACCCAAGCGGGTAGACGAATGCTGTGGTTTTGGAGGTACATTTTGTGTTTTTGAAGAATCTGTATCTGTAAAAATGGGTAAGGATCGAATTACTGAGCATGCTATCAATGAAGTAGAATATATTACCGGCGGGGATGTAAGTTGCTTAATGCACTTAGAAGGTATTTTAAGGAGAAACGGAAGTAAGGTAAAAACCATTCATATAGCTGAGATTCTAAACAGTGTTGAACCCGAGTTGCACAGTAAAAGGAAATAAAATGAATCCAAAAAATTTCAATAGACTTTTTTTTGCACCATTGCAAGGAGCTGGACTCAGTCATTCAGCAGCAGCAGAAATATTCAACCAGGATGAGTCGAGAACTGACTGGCATGATGAAACACTTTGGTTTGTAAGAGAAAAAAGAGACAAGGCCGTACGGCAAATACCGGAGTGGGAGCAGCTGCGAGAACTTGCCTCACAAATTAAAGACCATACCCTTTCTAACCTGGATAATTACCTATCGGAATTTGAAAAAAATGCCCAAGCAAATGGCATTCAAGTGCATTGGGCTGCAGATGGAAACGAGCACAATGAGATCATTTTGAAAATCATTCGTGAGCAGAAAATTCAGCATGTAGTGAAAAGCAAATCAATGCTAACTGAAGAATGTCATTTGAATGAGTTTTTGCTTCAACGCGGTATAGATGTAGTGGATACGGACTTAGGGGAGCGAATTGTTCAATTTAGAAATGAACCGCCCAGCCATATTGTATTGCCCGCCATCCATTTAAAAAAGCAGGACGTAAGTGATACATTTCACCAATACCTTGGAACTGAAAAAGGAAACAATGATCCACAGTATTTGACCGAGGCTGCTCGGCAGCATTTACGGGGTAAATTTATTGATTCTCAGCTAGCCCTTACGGGGGTGAATTTTGCGATTGCATCAACGGGCGGTTTTGTAGTTTGTACCAATGAAGGTAATGCTGACATGGGGGTTCATTCGGCTGCCATTCATATTGCTTGTATGGGTATTGAAAAAATTATTCCAAAGCCGGAACATCTGGGTGTATTTCTACGCTTACTCGCAAGAAGTGCTACTGGGCAACCCATTACTACTTATTCCAGTCATTTTCATCAACCAAGGGTTGGTCAGCAAATGCATATTATTATTGTAGACAATGGCAGAACAAAACAATTGGGTCGTCCCGATTTTAGGAATTCCTTAAAATGTATTCGTTGCGCTGCTTGTTTCAATACTTGTCCGGTATATAGAAGAAGTGGAGGACATAGTTACCATACTGCTGTAGCAGGTCCTATTGGATCTATTTTAAATCCAAATTTGGATATGAAGGCAAATGCCGATTTACCATTTGCGTCTACGCTTTGTGGTTCGTGTAGCAATGTATGTCCTGTAAAGATTGATATTCATGTACAATTATATAAATGGCGTCAGGTATTGGTTGCAGAAGGGTATACTGCTACCGGAAAAAAAGCAGCTATGAAAGGCATGGCATTTGTTTTATCACGTCCTTCCATTTATCGAGTGGCTGGAAAAATGGGGCGTTGGGTGATGCGCGTTTTTCCTTTTATTACTAATAATAAAATGCTAAATCCCTGGTACAAACAAAGGGAAATGCCCGAGGCTCCCAAACAAAGTTTCAGGGATTGGTACATAAAAAATAAAAAATGAGTTCAAGAGAAAAAATATTAGGGGCTATCTCCAGCAATAAACCAGTTTTTATTGAATCACCAGTGGTGGAAATCGATCGCATTCAAATAGAACCCGCTACTGCATTGGCGCAATTTACTCAAACCTTGGTAAGTATTGGCGGAACGGTTGTTCAGATCTCGGACATTCATCTTATTGGCGATGAAATAAAGAAGGCTAGGGATAGTGGAAAATATGTAGTCAACACATTGCCTTTTTTGGGGGAAGTAAACGAAGAAATTAATGTATCATTGGATGCTACCGCATTGGAGTCAGTGCACCAGGCATATATTGGTGCAACGCTGGGAGTTGCCGAAAATGGAGCCGTGTGGATATATGAAAGCCAAATGAAAAATCGTTTATTGCCTTTTATTTGTCAGCACCTGGTTATCTGCATGCGTTCAAAAGATATTGTACCTACTATGCATGAAGCATATCAACAAATTGATGTGTTCAAAGAAGGGTACGGAGTTTTTTTAGCGGGTCCTTCTAAAACTGCTGATATCGAACAATCTTTGGTTATTGGTGCGCACGGTGCTAGAAGTTTGTTGGTATATTTAATAAACGAATAATCGGATGGTAAAATTACTTGAATCCAAATTTTACAATCCGCTCGTAGTTTCTTGCCTAGTATTTTTAGTTGTATTATCAGCAAACAAAGAATCTTTAAGGTAAATTCAGTTATCTGGCCAAGTAATGCATAGTTGGCTAAAAAGCTAGCTGCTTAAATAAAATATCCGAAATAGTTGATTTATCTAAATTAGGAGGGTTGGGCAGCCATCGAATGGACCATACTGAAAGCCCTTTCAATATTTAATTTATAATTATATATCATCAGTTCTGAAAAAATAGCAAAAGAAAAAAAATGATATTTTCATACTATTTCTTACCTTAATTAAATAATTAAAAATAACTCAATTATGAAATCAAATAATCGG
>CANIMM010000217.1 GCA_947468255.1 Chitinophagaceae bacterium
GGTAACTTTTTTTAAGCCGCTCAAACCCCGCTTGATTGATGACCATCGGTTTGTCAGAAAAAACATTCATTCCAGCTTGAATTGAATGCTCTATGTAGTCAATTTTTAAACGATTATTTCCTGCTAAGACAACGACATTGCCTTTCTTGTCTGCCACCATTTTTTCGAGGTAGTCATTGCCAAAATAGATCTGCTCATTCCAATTGGTTGGGTTTTCTTTGCGGGCATTAAAAGATTTGATCTGCCGCAGATAAGGCTCAATGGCATTTGTATCAGGCGCATAGACAAAAACAGTACTGTCCAAATAATCTAATTGATCATTTTGAGCCGCAGCAGCATGGCTATGGGTGGGATCTAATTGTATCATTCGAATGGCTTTAGCCTTTACAATAGGATGCTCATTTTTCTTTAATCCGCAAGCGTATAGTAAAGAAAATGTAAGCAGTATCGTTATTTGCTTCGTTGTCATTTTGCTTTTAGAATTTTAAAGTTTAAAAAATAAGTTTTTTCGATATAATATTAAGCCTATTATAAAGCATGAACTAACTGAACACAAAGACCAGATCAGTGAGGCATTTAACTCGGCCATGCCAAGACTGGTTAAACCCAGATAAACGAAATCATGAATTCCTGTGTATTGATAGATCGTTTCAAATAGATCGGCAGTAATGTAAATGGCAATAGCATTAGACCCAAATATAACCCCAGTTTTTGCAATTAGATTATTTTTATATCCTTGCAAGTCAATTAAAAATAGCGCTAAAGCAAAGACGATCGCTGCCCATCCTGAAGTGACTAAAACAAACGAACTCGACCAGATTTTTTTGTTGATTGGAAAGGTCCATCCCCAGACATATCCAGCGAAGACAAATGCAATACCTGCAACAATAAGCCAGATGCTTGTATTCTCAGACCTTTTACGAGTAAGGATAAATCGCCCAACTAACATACCTATTATGCCTGATGCAATGGCTGGAAATGAACTGTAAAATCCTTCAGCATTCCAGCCATGGCTACCAATTGTATTCATTGGAAACAATAATAAATCAATCCAAGCAGCAAAATTCACACCTGGTTCCAACGTTCCTGCTATAAAGGCATCCGTTGGTATATAGGACATGGTAAGCCAATACCCAACTAATATTCCAGCGATGATATAAATTTGTGTTTTCCATGAGGTGAATATAAATAGCAGTGCGCAGACCACAAATACTTCAGCAATCCTTTGCAAAACGCCGAACAGATCAATTTTAGTAAAGTCAAACGCTGGTAAATAATGTAAGAAGAATCCAATGGTATAAATTTTAAGCCCTCTAATTAGAATTTTCTTTACCATCTCCTTTCTCGGCCTTGATGCAGCTAGTTGCTTGGAATAGGAAAGCGCTATAGAAACCCCTACAATAAAAATAAAAAAGGGAAAAATAAAATCAGTTGGAGTTAATCCATTCCAATTCGAATGAGTTAAAGGCGCGTACATATATTTCCAAGATCCTGGATAGTTCACCAAAATCATCATGGCAATAATGAGCCCTCTAAAAACGTCAACCGAAATCAATCTATCTGTTTTATTCATTTATTTTTTTGCATTATATCTTTTCATAATCTCTTTCCAGTCGGTAATAATCACGCCTTCGGTTTTAAGAAATTTGACAACTACTGGATCTGCAAATAAATCACCTTCCCAACCGCGTTGTTTCCAAGAACCGGTTATTGATTTTAGATTTTCAGTTGGCACAGAAGGGTGAAAAATAATTTCAGTTAGACCTTCTTTTAAAGATTTAACCAGCGTGAAAAAGCTGTTTCTCTTTATCTCATAGGTTTCACCAGGGCCTACACTGGTGAAATTATCAAGTTTAGGTAATTTGTAGTTGCGAACAGTATTGATTACATCTTCAGTAATTGGATAACCTTGTTTTTTAAAATTATCGGCAACTTGAGGATTGGTAACATCTATAATATTTCCAGGAATACCATATTCCTGCGCAACTTTTAAAAACACCTTTACATAATCAGGTGATCCATAAAGTGTACCCATATGGGTGTCAATATGGTTTGGTCGATATCCAAGTGCGATAGATTTTTCAATCTGTGCACGGATTTCGGTTTCAACCTCTTTCGCCGATGCATGCATCACCACATCTGGTACTTCATGCCATAATTTTCCATCGGGATCAATCAAACCTGGGACTTTTTTAGGGTCGGTAACTGGTCCCCAGCGGTGATTGGTCCATTCGCTGGTAAGGGTAAGGTGAAGGCCAATATCAGCTTTGGGGTGTCCTTTAGCCCAAAGAATCACCTCTTCGGCATTAGGACAGGGCATCATCACAGCCGCAGAATTTAGAAACCCTTTCTCTATATAATGGTAGGTCGAGGTATTTGCTTCCGGGCACATTCCAACATCGTCAATATGCAACAACAAAACTCTTTTGCCCGATGGGAACCCTAATTTTTCAGCCCAACTCCGCTCTTGCTGATTTGATTTTGCAATAGATGCTGATTTTCGTTTCGCAACGATTGGAGGTTTACTCGCCGATAATATTGCTGGAGACAAAATAAAGGCAATTAGAAAAAAAATCCCAATCGCAGATATCAACTGCTTGGCTAGGCGATAATTTGGGTTTGAGTAGTTTTGTAATTGTTTGGTGTTGATTCTCATTTGAATTGATTTGATTTAAATTTTATTTTTTATTCTCTGATACAGTTTTTTTTCTATTCAATTTGAATTTCCAGCGGCCACTGGTTTTTGAATATGAGCAAGCAAATTTTTATAAAACTCCCTTGCATTATTCAGTCGCAGTAAGATTCCTTGATCAGGATTTGGCAAGGCTTTTTCTTCTTGCTCAGTTTTATTAATTGCTTCTTCTTGTTTTAAAATAATGGATGGAGCCTTTTTATAATTCCAAGTAGGTTGATTGTCGACAATATAATAGATGGGCGTGGTATGAGCAACGGCACTATTTTCGCAGAACACTGCTGCTGCAAGCCATTGACTATGTGAAAGAACATGGTTAAGCTTCAAGACGATTGAATCTTTTTTGCCTATGTTTATCTTTTCTGCCACAAGGCCATCACTGTTGTAAATCGCAATCTTACTGATAACACCTATGGAAGGATTAGATATCGCTTTCACAGAAATGGTAGTGGATGAACCTTTCCGCTTAAGTACTTCAGCGCCCGGAAGCTGCCCATCTGCTTTTAATAAAAGGGCTGGACCATTCGACACAAATGTGTGACCTGCTTTTAATCCCTCAAACCATTTATTTGCTGAAAAACTTTTTCCCGTATAAACAAAAGTGCGGACTTCTCCCATCGTAGAACCCCAAGGAATATCACTTCCTGCAGCAGCAGTCAATCTAAAGCCAAGATCCAAATAATCGTAATAATCGAGCGTATTTATTTTTGAGAACTGGAGTAATTCCACAAAATCAATTTCTCCTGAAGTGACATACCATGGAAAACCACGTGGCAGACTACAACCATTCCAAGAAAAATGGGCAAAACCCACCAATGCCCCTGGTTGCTGATGCAGTTTCTTAAATACAAGATCATAATAATTATACCCAGGATCAGGGGCTCTAATAAATTCATTGATATTGAGTCCAATGATATGGCCAAAGTCACTGCGTGGACCCTCTTGTCCAGAAGCAAGACAAATATCACCTCTGCATAGTCTAAATTTTTGGTCAAAACCCTCTTGCTTGAAATCATTGTTGGCATCAGAATGGTGACCCATTTCAAGCACATTCGCCATGTGAACATCCTCCGCAATAGCATATTCAAGCAAAAAATCTTTATACGCAGGCTTGGTAGTGGGATGGTGAACATGAACATCCCCAGAATACCAACCAAGTTTAGGGAGATTAATCCAACGTTTAAGCTGAAACGATTTTACCAGTTTAGCCTCTTTGCCAGTGACAATAAAATCTTCGCCTACTGGAATATATTCATTCCCATGTTCAATACTAATATGATACTTGCCTGGCAATAATTCGATATCAAAATCACCTGACACTTGATATATTACAGGGGCTTTCCAATAAGGAAGGGAGGGCAAGGAACCATATACAAAGCTTCTGTCATTATTAGTTCCTACACCATTCATTTTACGAATTGGGCCGGTCCAATTTTTAACTTTATTAAATTCAATCCCTTTGTAAAAATCTGAAATTTTGGATAAGGATCCGACAACGGTTTTTAATAAAGGAGTATGGATTGAACTGTCTTTTAAGTTCATCAAACAAATCATTGCCGGAGTAATTTTTGCTGATGCAGCATCTATGATTCGAATATTTACAAGCGTTGGCGCATCCGCTTGTTGAGCCACCATATCAACTCCTTTAAAAAGCAGCAATGCAAAGCCAATCCAGTATTTATAATTCATCGGATTTCAATTTGGTTAAAGATCAACTTAAGTACTATCAAATATAGGCAATATTGCAGTTGATAAATCGAATTCATCCAATAAGAATTGAATGCTCAACGCCATTTAGATCGATACCCATCGCAGGCCCTATTGAAGGAATTGTCATATGCTATTTGTAGTACATTGGGGTCATTGGTGCAGTTTATTCGCAATCTTTCCATGAAATTTGTCAGTATTTTTCTTACCCCTTAGTTTTGGTAAAGTTGAACTCAATCAATTGCTTACATTTATGCTCAATTACCAGGTAAATGCCGCGTAATTTTTTATAGATTTGAACTAAAAACTGTATCAATTGTTAATACTAAAATTTCAACAATGAAAATAATACTCATTCTATTTGTATTAATAGGCATCTATTTCATTTTTCAGTCTTTTATAGCTGCCAAAGCACCTAAAACTGAAAAACAAAAATATAGATTGGTCCTTAAGGACAAAGAATTGGAAATTCGTTATTATCCATCTGCCACATTTGCCACCGTCTATTCTGCTGCCACTAATTACAAAGAGTTGGGTAGCAATGGATTCAGAAAATTGGCCGGTTTTATATTTGGCAAAAACGAGCAGAATGAAGGCATTTCAATGACAGCTCCTGTAAGAATGAGTATGTCGGAAAAGGGCTCAAGCATGAGTTTTGTGATGCCCGAAAAGTATGACACAAAAACTTTGCCGACCCCTAAAGATAAAAATATTCAAATTCAAAAAAGCAAGGCAGAGTATGTTGCTGTAATCCGTTTTGGGGGATATGCATCTGATGAAAAAATTACAGCTAATAGATTAAAATTGGAAAAGATATTGGAACAAAGAAATATCAAAACAAATGGCCCCTTCAGCTATCTAGGATACAATGCACCCTATGAAATAATAGGCAGGACCAATGAAATCATAATCCCCGTTGAATGGAAAGAATAGACATTGACAGAGTAATAGAAATGGCTTGGGAAGACAGGACCCCTTTTGAGGCGATTGATATTCAATTTGGCTTGTCTGAATCGGATACAATCAAGCTCATGCGAAGTGAACTGAAAAGAAACAGTTTCAATTTGTGGCGGCAGCGAGTAAACAGTGGCGTGAGTCAAAAGCACC
>CANIMM010000218.1 GCA_947468255.1 Chitinophagaceae bacterium
GTTTTATAGTGCAAATATAATAGTCTATTGTTTAAGTAGACTTATTTTTTTTATTTTTTTTTATTTTTATACGTAACTTTCTGAAATGTTATCGAAAAAAACACAATATGCACTCAAAGCACTAGGCTATCTCGCTGGTAAATATGGCCAGGGACCGGTATTAATTTCAGAAATTGCTAAAAATAAAAAAATTCCTATTAAATTTTTAGAGACCATCTTGTTGGAACTCAAACAAAACAATGTGTTGGAAAGCAAGAAGGGAAAAGGCGGCGGTTATTATTTGATTGAATCCCCTAAAAAAACAACCCTAGCCCAGGCAATCCGGCTGGTGGGAGGGCCAATTGCACTGCTACCTTGCGTAAGCATCAACTTTTACGAAAAATGTAAAGACTGCAATGAAGCCACCTGTGGCCTAAACAAAGCCATGCTGCAAACTAGGGATGCCACTTTGAAGATATTGGAAAAAAAGACTTTGGCTGAGCTAATAGATGGCTAAATCCATCACGGAGCCAAATGAACCCTGGGGCTTCACCCAAATACCTGCCCATGCCGGGCTAGGCAAATAAACCCATCTCTGCCCTACCCAATCCGTCGGGAGTGGTATAGAAAGGTCTTTTTTCAACCATATAATGGGTATCCTCAGCAATCCCCAAGGCACGATAAATGGTTTGGTGAACCTGCTCAATCTTAATGGGATTTTCAATGGTTTTACAGGGGCGTTCATCTGCCGTTTTTCCAAATACATTCCCCTTTTTAATACCTCCCCCAAACATCAACATGGAACATCCATCGGTGAAATGGCGGTGCATACCATAATTTTTCAGCTCTTGAATCACGTCCGGTTGTTGCACCTGCTCCTGTACTTTGAGGTCGGGCCGCCCCTCCACCATCATATCCCGACTGAATTCACTAGCCAATATTATTAATGTGCGATCTAGATGCCCTGAACGATCCAAGTCTTTTATCAATTGAGCCACCGGGCCATCAATTTGCTTCTTCATATCAACCAATCGCGTGTGTCCATTATCGTGCGTATCCCAATTTTTGAAGGGCTCGTATTCGGTGGTAACACTTATAAACCGCGCACCCTTTTCCGTTAGTCGGCGAGCCATTAGGCAACCCAAACCAAATTTTCCTGTGTTGTAAATATCATAACTCTCCTTAGGTTCTTTACTCAGATCGAATGCTGCAGCTTCAGGAGATTTTAACAGCATATAAGCCTGTTCCATCGACCTGCGCAAAGATTCCTTTTGATAGTCGCTACCCAATTCACCCATTGCGCCCTTATTCATCAGCTCATTGTACAACTGGTTTCTTTTTTCAAACCGACTGATCGTCATCCCCACCGGAGGCTTCACACTTTCCAAGCCCGAAGTGGGATCCGGAATTAGAAAGGGAGCATATTCGTTTCCCAAAAATCCAGCGGTATGAAAGGCTTTCAACTCTTCGCCTTCACCTAGGGTAAAACGCTGGCCGATATCTATAAAGGCTGGTATTACTGAATTCACGGGACCCAATTGCTTAGCAATCCAGGAACCAATATGAGGCGCAGCAACCGACTGTGGTGGTTTGTAACAAGTATGCCAGTGATACTGGTGTCGCGAGTGTAATATATGCCCCATATCCCCTGCCACATAAGACCTGATCACAGTACCCTTATCTAGTACTTTGCCGATTGATTCCAGGCCTTCAGAAAAATAAATATCATCCAATGCTGTGGGTGCCGACTTAAAAGTGCTTAGTACATCATTGGCCTGCATCCCCTTGGTGAAGGGCGTAAATTTTTTGGGATCAAAAGTATCCGTATGGGCCATCCCCCCACCCATCCAAAGCAAGATCACCGTATCGGCGGTAGCAGTTATTTTAGATCGGTTGCAGGATGATAAAAAACCTGCCATCGGCGCACCAGCAGCAAGCGCTGCCATAGTTGCGGCACTGCTTCCTCTTATAAATTCCCTTCGGTTCCAACGACTACCCATAAGCAATAATTTATGATCGTATAATTTAATAAATAATTTGAAATTCAGGTAATAACAAGATAACCCAAAATAAATCTTCAATCGCATCAGTAGTCGGCTGATCCCCTAATAATTTTTTAGCCACTTGGTACTCTGCCAACTGAGCATCTCTGCCCAATGCCCTTTTATAAATTTCTTTAATAATGCGGTCACTGGTAACATATTTATTCTTCCAGCTTACAGCGCCTTTTTTGATCATTGCATTGAACCGCTCGCCATTAGTAAGTTCCAGTGCTTGCAAAAGGTTTGCTTGCGATTCTCTACTGGTAGTAACCGTCTCCCGGCTAGGCCTTCCCAATGCGGTTAGAAAAGGATTGTTGACTACAAGCGAAGCGCGCACAAATGGAGGATGCAAAGAATCAATTACCTTATTTTGGATAGTATGATACTTGACCATGGCATCAGAAAAAATCGGCCCCACAATATTCCCTGCAGCATCTGAAAACTGTTCGGCTGACATCCTTTTCCGCATCATCCCGCTAAATTGATATTGCTGCGATACGATTGTACTGGCATCCTTGAACCCTACTGAGGGAAGCTGGTAGGTAGAAGAGGTGGTAATCAAATAAAGAAGTTCCCTGATGTCCGAATTTTCTTGCTGAAAATTAAATGACATCCAATCCAGCAGGTCCTGGCTCCAAGGTTCGTTGTCCATCACATCCACTGGTTCAACAAGGCCGCGGCCCATCAACTGTGCCCATAGCCGATTTACAATGGTCCTATACAACCGGCCATTCGCAGGCTGAATCATATTCACTGCCAACTGTGCCTGCTTAACAGATCTGGCGGCGCTACTATCAATCGTACCCAACTCTTTCCAAAGAATTCTTGCTCCGGTGAATTTACCAGTAGGTTTATCGCAACGATTGATCTCTAGAGAACTATCGGCAAAAATATTTGCAAAAGCATAGGCATCCGTCAGCTTCCAATCACTGATAAAACTATTGTGGCAGGAAGTGCATTTTAAATTAAGTCCCAAAAATACCTGAGAAATATTTTGTGCCGCCTGCATCTCCGTCCGCTGACTTGCATTGACCACTCCACGCCATTTGATGCCTTCTACAAAACCTTTTGATTCATCTGTTGGACTAATGAGTTCCTTAACAAACTGGGTATAGGGTTTATTTGATTTGATGGACTTATACAACCAGTCGGTAATATTGTGCCTGCCGCCCGTAATATACCCTGTGCCGGTATAATCATTTCTTAAAATATCATTCCAAAAACTGAGCCAATGGGTGGCATAATCATCTTCGCGGTTGAGTAGTTGCCTTATCCATAAGTCCCTTTTATTGGGTCGGGTATCGTTGATAAACTTCTCCAGTTCCTCAGGACTTGGCAGCAAACCAATCAGGTCCATCGTAACCCTTCTTAAAAAAGTTCGATCATCGACCAACTTTGGCCAGGCAATTTTATTTTTTAAAAAATATTGGTTCGTCCACCGATCAACAGGATTGGAAAGATTATCTGTTGCGGGAGGAAGCGGAGGATTTCTAGGCTGGAGTGCTGCAACCCTGAAAATATTTTTTTCCGTTCCCTCGGGCCATGGTGCACCTTTTTGGATCCAAAAATTAATGATCGCAATATCTCCATCCGACAATTTTTTACCCTTGGAAGGCATGGCATCCTTGTGGTTGGAAGGCAGGTTGATGCGTCGAAACAACTCACTTGCAGCCGCATTGCCAGGAACCAACACCGGTCCATTTTCACCCCCTTTAAAAGCCATATCCTTTCTATCAAGCCGAAGATCTCCCTTGATCTTTTCTGGCCCATGGCATTTATAACAATTGTGCGCCAATATAGCCCGTACCTGCACATTTAATTCGGCAGATTGCTGCTTGGATAATTGGACCGTATCATTTTTAAATGGAGACAAATCGAAATTTGCTTTTGAAACAGTAACATAATCCGCACTCCAAGGGAGGGTGGCAGAAAGATAATCTTTTCCATGGGTAAGCGATGCGCCAAAATGCCCTGCCACAGCAACTCCCAACCCACTCATCAATAAAACGAAGCGATAATATTTAATTAGTTGCAATTGACCTTTTATCAAAATCCAGTTCAACAATAACCAAGCTAAACTCGCTAGTAGTGCAGTAGCAATGCCCACCCATTGGTGGAGACTTACTAGCTCTTTTTCATAGCCACCTTCTCTTGCAAGCAGCAGGCCAACAATAGCTGAAAGGATAGCTGCGAAACTACCTACAACCAGCAGCAGTTTAATTACAGGGCGAAGGGAAGAGTTGAAATTTTTAAAAGTAAAAAGTTCCAATACCCCAGCAAGCAATAGTAAGGTTACTGGAAAATGAACAACTAAAGGATGAAGTCTTCCAAAAAATCTCCAAAGCCAAAAACTATTCCCTACCACAGTGGGAGCAGGAGATTCCGCAAAACCTGGGAAGGAGCTTTGCAATAGCCCTATCAAAAGTATTAGGGTAATACTAATGACTGCCTTTTTTCCGGGAACTAAATTTCTCTTTACATCTTTCATAAGCTAAACAGATTTAAAGATATAGAAAAATTGCTATCAAAAAAAAAGGGAGTCAATCTACAATAAAATGAGCGGCGAAAAACTGGCAAACAATTGAAAATCAGGCATACTACTATTGCTACTAACCTCCAGACGCCCTTCTGAGCTTTACTTTTCCAAAGCGATTTTTAACATCGTCGATTGCCTTGTACAAATCAGTTTTTCTGGCGGTATTGTCAAATAAATTGGTTTGTACGGCTACATTGGTAAGCTCGCTTAGTTTTACACCCAATAAGCGAATAGGAGTTCCTTTTTTATACAATTTGTGAAACAAATCTTTTGCAATAGGGATGATCTCGTCATCTGCACAGGTAAAAGACACGGTGGTTTGTCGGGAGGTAGTTTCAAAATCGGGATACCGAATTTTTACTGCAATGCATCCGGCTACTTTACCCTCTTGTCTTAATTCGAAAGCAATTTTTTCTGATAGCCGAACAATTTCTCCCATCAAAAAATTAATATCGGTTTTATTTTCCTCAAAAGTATTTTCAGAAGAAATGGATTTGGCTTCATGGTATTGGCATACTTCACTGGTATGAATACCAAAACTTTTTTGCCATAGATCGGCACCCCATTTACCTAATCTTTGTTCTAGTTGCGCTGCACTAAATTGATTGATATCCCCGATGGTAAAGATGCCCATCGACTTGAGCACTTCATAGGTATGCTCCCCTACCCCTGGTATTTTATTGACGGATAGGGGCGATAAAAATTCTTGTTCTTTTCCGAAGGCCACCTGCAGGTACCCGTTGGGTTTAGCCTGTCCGGTAGCGATTTTGGCAATCATTTTATTACTGCCCATGCCAAATGAAATGGGCAATTTGGTTTCCTCCATAATTTGATGACGTAAATCAATGGTCCACTGCAGCGGATTAAAAAAATGATCCATTCCTGTAAGGTCAAGATAAAATTCATCAATGGATGCTTTTTCAAATAA
>CANIMM010000219.1 GCA_947468255.1 Chitinophagaceae bacterium
GCAACTAAGCAAAAGGACTGCATAAAAATTAGAGAAAACATAATTTTCTTCAATAGCCTAATAGTCATTGTGGGGTAATAATTTTGTGAATAATAAAAGGATGTTTTAAACAAAGTGAAGATATCATTTTTAGCTTACATACGATTGAAAATTGCACTAAAAATAGCGGGGATTGAATGTATTGTGGAAAACATCTTATTATCAATTAAAAATGCCAACTTTGAATCATCTAATTGGATGTATTTGGGGATAAAATTGTAGTATTGATGAGTCTTTCAAGTCATTTATATTTATTTTTCTTACATGTAAACCTTTTTTTTTAATGTGCTCTGTGTCAAAAATAATTAAGAATGGAATATTGATCAATATCGTTCATTCTATCGCTAAACTTTCTAGTACCTATCAATCAAATTTACGCATGAAATATACCTACTTATTTATTTTAGTTTTTATGATGTCAATAGCAGCGAAAGCCCAGCAAACTGATATTATGCCCGTGCCAACTTCTGTAGTTTTGAATAAAACTAATTTTCGTCTATCTCCCAATTTTTCAATTGCCATAACTGGAGTAGCTGATGAAAGATTATACAAGGAGGCTAGCCGATTTTTTCAACGGTTGTCGGAAAGAACCGGTCTGTTTTTTACAACTTGGAATGTTACCAAAGAAAATGTAAATCCACTGTCTTCTCTTCAGATTCACTCCAACAAAAAAGGGGTGGTTCAACTAAATATGGAAGAGTCATATGAGCTAGTGGTAGACGATTCGAAAATATCTATTAAAGCGCAAACTGATATTGGTGCAATCAGGGGTTTAGAAACACTTTTACAACTGATCGCATCTGATCAGAAGGGATTTTATTTCAAGGGGGCAACCATCCAAGATTCACCACGGTTTGCTTGGAGGGGATTATTGATTTCACAACCCTATCATTTTATGCCTATGGAGGTGATAAAAAGAACCTTGGATGCTATGGCAATGGTAAAAATGAATGTATTGCATTTGTACATTAGTGACGACCAGGGCTATACCATCGAATCAAAAGTTTTTCCAAAACTTCATCAACAAGCTTCGGGTGGAAATTATTTTACTCAAGTACAAATAGCAGAGATCATTGACTATGCTGATCAACGTGGAATAAGAATAGTGCCTGAGATCGATTTGCCTGGACATTCAACTGCTATTCTAACTGCATTTCCTGAATTGGCCTCCATTCAAAGAGACTATAAGTTGCAAGACCATTGGGGTGTTTTTGATCCCACCATTAATCCTACCAAGGAAAAAAACTATCGCTTTCTAGATACGTTGCTTACCGAAGTTGCCTCCTTATTTCCAGATCATTATTTTCATATTGGTGGTGATGAAAATACTGGAAAGGATTGGGCTAAAAGCGACAGTATCCAGACTTTTATGAAAGCAAATGGTCTTTCAAGTACTGTGGCCCTGCAAAATTATTTTAACAAACATATTCAGCTTATTCTTCAACGATCCGGAAAAACCGTTGTTGGTTGGGACGAAATTTTGATGAAAAAAATGGATGACACTACTGCAAAAGCCCATTTTGAAAAAGGGGAGTTTGACCAATTGATAGAGCAGGATGTACCCAAAGATATTGTGGTGCAGTCATGGCGTGGAATGGAAGCGCTTTTATCCTCCGCCAAAAACGGCTATAAAAGCATTCTGTCCAAAGGGTATTATATTGATCTGGTTCAGCCAACTGCCTATCACTATTTAAATGATCCTATTCCTTTTCGAAATAAAGTCATTACTCCAGATAGTGAAGCCAATCTAAATAGATTTGAATCTGAAATCATAAAAAAAATAGAGAAGGGTGAAAAAATACTCACACCAAAGGAGGAGGAACTGATAATTGGGGGAGAGGCAACCATGTGGACGGAACATGTATCAGCTGAAACAATTGATTCAAGAATATGGCCAAGGACAGCGGCGATTGCTGAAAGATTATGGTCGCCCGCTACCGTTAGGGATGTAGATGATATGTATCGACGACTAGATATGATATCTATTCAGTTGGAATGGGTTGGTTCAACCCATTTAAAAAACAAAGAAATGATGTTGAGGCGTATTGCAGGTTCTGAAAATATTCAAGCACTTGAAAATGTAGTTGACTTTATTGAACCTATAAAAGGATACAAAAGAAATGATGCCGATAATTTCACAAAATATTCACCCTATTCACTGTTGGTTGATATTGCCGTACCAGATCCTTCTCCTTTGCGCGCATTGAATAAGTTATTAGACTCATTATTAACCAACCCTTCTGCGTCGTTAATACAAAAACTTTCTAGTCAATTGCATTTCTGGCAAAGCAATCATTTAATCGTTCAAAAAATGGCCATCAACCATCCTTTACTTGCTACGATACTAACTCATTCAGCTTCCCTTCATACAATATCCAAATACACCCTTGAGTTTTTGGATATGAAGGAGCATCAACAATCTCCTAGTCATCAGTGGATTAAACAGTACCTGCATTTAATGGATGAATCTATGAAACCATCAGGGTATTGTGAATTATTGATAGGGGAGTCATTAAAAAAATTCGTAGCCAACTATAAAAAATAAAGCTCAAGGGTAATTCAAAACCAAATGGCCTTTTATACTTAATTGATCAAGTATAAAAGGCCATGGTTGTAATTTATATTTCTTGAAATGTAAATCCTACAATCTGTTTCTTTTTTTATTATACTCGTAAGAAGATTTTTTTGCGGTACATGATATAAAGGACAGACCATTGTACCAATACATAGCAGATTGCCAAAATAACTATGTCATAAGGGGTTCCCACCAATTGCCCTAGCCATTTGAAGAGGCCAACAGTAGAATATTTCCATTCAATAAAATGTTCAGATAAATAAATAAAGATAGAGTTCATACCAATTATCCTAAAGAAAAAAGACCATTTTTTATACCCCTTTACATCGATTACATAATAAAATAGCGCTAACAAAATAAGGCTATAACCTCCCACATTCATTGCAAAAGAACTTGTCCATAAATTTTTATTGAAGGGCAAAACCAGATTCCATAAATGAGCAACGCCAATAAATAGGAAGCCTAGTATAGCCATTGATAGTGACTTTTTAGCCGGATCCATTTTACTATTCTTTAAAAAATTACCCGTAAGAATACCTAGTAACCCTGTTGCAATTGCGGGAATAGTGGATACTAAACCTTCAGGATCATGAATTTTTAAATAAAGTCTGCCTGGCATGATCATCCGATCTAAATAAGAAACGACATTCCCTTCCATGCTAAGATCTCCTGCAGGAAAACCTGGGGCCGAACCAAACATCAGCAACATCCAATAACCAATCAGTATTGCAGTAAACCATATCATTTGTGATCTTTCCTTCGCGAAGATATAAATGATATTAGCAAACATATAGGCAAGGCCGATACGGCCAAGTACACTTCCAAATCGAATTTCAGACAGCGGTTGTATTTGAAGTCCATTATTGTAAATGACGCCAATCAAAACCAATGTTAATCCTCTTTTAACAACTCTAAATAATAAATCTCTTTTCGACGAACCTTTCTCCTTCTCTCGGCCTACAGAAAATGGAGTTGCAACGCCCGCCAAGAAAAGAAAGAGTGGAAAAATAAGGTCATACAAATTGAATCCATTCCATGCTGGGTGGGATAATTCAGAAGATACAGCCCCCCAAAAAGGAGACCCAGTAGCCTTAAATAAATTATGAAAAATTTCTTCGGCTCCCATAATCCAGAACATGTCAAATCCTCGAAGTGCATCTAAGGAATAAAGCCTATCAGGCTGTGTTTTGTTGGCAGTGGACATAGTGATGTTGTTTAGATTTTATAAGTCGATCGTTAAAAAATAAAATGAAAAACTAATATTTTCAAGTTTGAAGTTAAGTTGCTTTCTGCTATTTCACAGTATTTTTTATCCACGTTTTTGCATGAATGCAAAGCAAGTAGGCGATTGTACAAAGGATAGTTTACATAATTACTACCAAAAAATGAATAGAAAATATTCGATGGAATTCACCATTCATTTTTTGCTGGTTTGAGCGCTTTCAAATAAACTCTATTTAGTATTTATTTGATGAGATCTTTTTTAGTACCCATCCAAAATGCAATGTTTTTTCTTTGCCAGGTATAGCATACGGCAACGGTGTCACCGAAACTGATAAGTCCTGGATAGGAAAATTCATCATCCCCTTTTCCTTTTTCTATTGATAAATTATGTGGCCAAGTGATTCCATTGTCGTACGAAACACCGAGTAATAAAGGTGCTCGGTCGCCATCATTTCTGTTATCGGGGTTATATGCCAGAATCAAAATATTACCCGCAAGCTGGGTAATATCTACACCACTATTTGGATTAGGAAGGCTAGTTTTATAAATGGGTGCCCAAGTTTTTCCATAATCCTTAGAATCGCTGCGACAAATAATTCCTAATTCACTTCGTATCAGCATATGAACATAACCTGGTTTCGATTCCCATAGGGTAGGTTGAATCAACTCTTTCTTTAATAAACTAGTATCGGCTAATTGTAAGTAGGGGGTTGCTTTCCAAGTTTTACCATTGTCTTCACTTCGGTCAGTAAAAACATGATAGCCATGGTATTCATGCGAAGCACCTGCAAGCCAACTGCCATTTGATAAAACAATTGGTTTACTGCGTACCGGCCCTCTACCACCTTTATCTCCTTTTACCAGTTCTTGTGCATCCGACCAGCTATCTCCATTATCGTTCGATGTTTTGACCCAGGTTTCCCAGTGTTCAATTTCCTTTCCTACTTTAAAAAATAAAAATATTTTCCCATCGGGTGATTGAAAAAGTACTGGATTCCAATGTGCATCGTTTCTGATTTTAGCTACTTGCTTTGGCGCAGACCAATGATGTGGCTTACCTTTTACCATCCAGATGCCTACATTGTTATTTTTTTCTTTTTCACCTGCAAACCAAGCTACCAGAAAATTATTATCCTTTAGTTTAACTAGGGTAGAAGCATGGCATTCCTTAAATGGGGGATTGGGGCCGGCAACAAAATCTTTGATAGGTAAGCTATCGAGTTCAATAGGTTGATGGATGGTATTGCCGTTTTTAGTCTTTGCGTTTCTGTTACAATTGGATAGGGCAAAAATCAATAGTAGTAAAATCAGACAATCATTTTTTTTCATTTGATGTGATTTTTATTATGAAAAAATTAATTTGAATTAGATTGAATCTTGAGCTGCAACGGTAATAAAA
Source organism: Chitinophagaceae bacterium (assembly GCA_947468255.1). Lineage (GTDB taxonomy): Bacteria > Bacteroidota > Bacteroidia > Chitinophagales > Chitinophagaceae > Ferruginibacter. Next base: position 5,238 of record CANIMM010000219.1, read on the forward strand.
ATATGATCTCCCTCAAATAAAGAAGCCTTGCCAAATAACCAGAAAGTCATTGTGACAAGGCTTCAATAGTATGTTAACTATTTTTTCTGCGATACTTATACAGTATCAATCAGTTTTTACCAAGGTTTTCCAGTTCCTTGAAGCAACCAGCTCTTAGACCAAGGGCTATTTTTGCCATCAGGTCCAACATAACTTGATTCTTCCAATTTATTAATGGCTGC
>CANIMM010000220.1 GCA_947468255.1 Chitinophagaceae bacterium
ACTGATAACGGATCTACACAAAAAAAGAAATCATTTTCTGGCGGACCCTGCTTTCTACTTTGGCAGATGGGGCGTCAACTATTGGCTGAAAGAAAACATGAACGCCACTTTGGGCTTCGCCGAAATGTGGGTGGCGCCCTCCGTGGAAGGCTGGAAGCAGTTCGCCCAGGAACACCGCATTTACCAGCAATTTCAACTCAGTACCAAAATTGGAAAAATCGGAGTTTTGCAACGGTTAAGAAACGAGCAGCGCTGGCAGCAAAAAATGGTAAATGATCAATTCATTCACCAGTATAAGTTTACCAATAGGGTTCGTTATTTAATCAGTGCCAGCATCCCTTTTTGCGAAAACTCAAAGTTGCCATCCCTAGTTGTTTCCGATGAAATCATGATTCAATGGGGAAAAGAAATTGTATTCAATACATTTGATCAAAACAGGATTTTTTTGGGTATCAAACAACCCCTTGGCAAATTCCTTTCGATGGACCTAGGCTATATGCTAATCGACCAGCAAAAAGCCACCGGATACCAGTACGACAAGAACCATACTTTCCGATGTTTCTTTTACTATTTCCCCAACTTCAGCAAGCGCCGCCCGTAAAACCGGCAACCCGCCTTGAGCGCTGCAATCAACTGCTCGTCTGGATAGAATGCTTCGATTGCAAACAGATATTATTGTACTAGCTATAGTTTAAATGACTGCATTTTTTTTAATTATTAAAAAAAAGCAATAGCTTCAATTTTAAACCCAGTCTTTTCTGAAGGTGCTCATATTTTTCGAGGATAGCAAATTGACTGCTTTCAGCAGAATAAAAGCAGCCAGTACCCCGGAAAATTAATTTTGCTTGTCATTTTAATAACCAATAAAAACGTTTTAAAACTTGCGTATGTTATCTGATCAAATTAAACCCAGTGCCCTTTTAAAACCTAGCTTCCTATTGCTAAGTATATTTTGCTGGCAATTGTTAATTGCTCAAAAAAAAATTGACCTTTCTGACTTAAAAGAATTTAACAATGCAGCAGGCAATTGGCATATTGCCGGAGATGTAAAAGCGGATTTCAACAAAACTCATGATATGAGTTTCAGCCCTGGGGTAGGAATACTTGTGAACCTACCCAATGCATCAGCTCGGGAGGACCTATACACCAATTTAAAACATGGCGATATTGACCTTGAGCTGGATTGTATGATGGCAAAGGGGTCCAACTCAGGCATCTACCTGCAAGGCAGGTACGAAATACAATTGTTGGACAGCTGGGGTGTTTTGAATCCAAGCTCTGCTGATATTGGAGGTATTTATGAAAGATATGACAATAGCCGCCCCGAAGGACAGCGAAATATTGATGGCCATGCACCCAGGCAAAATGCTAGCAAGGCTCCGGGATTATGGCAGCATTTAAAGATTTCATTTCAGGCTCCCAGATTTGAAGGAGGTGTCAAAGTAAAAAATGCCAGAATTCTTTCAATAGAATTAAATGGCGTTTTAATTCAGGAAAATATTGAACTATTTGCTGCCACTGCTGGATCTGTATCTGAAGTTGAAGTAGCTGCCGATGCACTCCGCATTCAGGGAGATCATGGACAGGTAGCTTTTAAAAATATTGTAATCAAGCAATTGGATAAAGCTCAGCCGTTTTTATCTGATCTGATGCTTTCAGTAGTAAAAGGAAATTTTGAAAAAGAAGCTGATGTAAAGGGCAAAAAGGAATACTTGAAAAAGCCAATAGCTATCATTTCTACGAACATCGATGGTATACCTGATAATGGATTTATGGCTACCTATTCCGGAATCATTCATATCAAAGAACCTGGGAAATATCAATTCAAAATGACTACCAGAGGTGGTACCGGCTCATTGAAAATAAATAATCAACAGCTGGTTTATTTTGGAAATAGTCATCAAGACAGTAGCATCAACCTGATGGGAGGTGATTTTCCTTTTGAAGTATCTTTCTCTAAATATATGGATTGGGTAAAATCTTCCTTATTGGTATTTGCTGAAGGTCCAGGTATTAGAGAGTTTATCATTAGTGATGCGAGTAATATCCCGGTTGATTTACCAGATCCAATTTTAGTTCAAGCAAATGAAAATACCATCTTAAGAAGTTTTATTGATCTGCCCTCAAAACAAAGGATTGTACATGCACTAAATTTTGGGAGTCCCCAAAAAATCAATTATACATTTGACATGGATAATGGATCGATCTTTCAGCTTTGGAGAGGCAACTTTTTAGATGCCACCCGCATGTGGACTGGCCGAGGTGATGGCACTGCTAAAGCATTGGGTGCTGTGCTGTTTTTGGGCAACCCGTCGTTTCCTGTCAACAAAATCAGCAGTCCAAATGCCCCTTGGAAAAGCGATACTGCCGGCATGGAATTTACTACCAAAGGATATACGCTCGATGAGCAAGGTTTCCCTTCTTTTAAATTTAAAATATTGGGCGCTGCTGTTAGTGATAAGATTAAAATTTTGGAAAACAGGCAGGGGATTCAACACGAAATAGTAGTAGAAAAAAGCGCTACGGATCTAACTTGGAGATTGGCAGACGCCACTGCGATTGAAGCAATTGCACCCGGATTATTTATCGTGGATGATAAAGCTTATTATATTAAAGTAGAAAATGCAGACAGCCTCCATCCTATCATTCGCGATCAGAACGGACGCAAAGAACTGATTGTTCCCATTCAAGATAAACTAACCTATTCTATCCTTTTCTAAACTGCTTGTTTATATGAAATCATTTCAAATTAAAAATTTAATATCCCATTGTAAATTTATTTTACTAACCGCAATGGTCTTCTTTTGTTTCCTTGCTAAGTCGATAGCACAGGAATCAGCTAAGGAGGAAGATTTTTTCAAAATCAACAATGTACATGCGCCTGAAGGAGCAGTGATTGAAGTAGGAGGCTTATGCACTTTGCCTGATGGCAACCTTGCATTGGCAACACGCAGAGGGGATGTTTATATTGTTGAAAACCCCACCAATGCTAAACCGTTTTTTAGAAAGTTTGCATCCGGATTACATGAAATATTAGGAGTTGCTCACAAAAATGGTTCATTGTATGTAGTACAACGCGGAGAACTTACCAGACTCTATGATTCCAATATGGATGGTAAGGCAGATATATACGAAACGATTTATTCTTGGCCGCTCTCCGGCAATTATCATGAATATAGTTATGGCCCTAAAATAGCTGCCGATGGATCTTTCTTTGTAACCCTTAATCTTGCGTTTGCAGATGTATGGTGGTCAGGCGCCAGCTTTGTTCCTTGGAGAGGATGGGCGCTTCATATTTTTGAGGATGGCAAGATGGAACCTTGGGCAACCGGATTTCGCTCGCCCTGCGGTATCAGCATGATTGATGGCGAATTGTTTTATACAGATAACCAAGGCGACTGGATGGGTTCGGGCAGTATTATGCCGATCAAAAAGGGAGCTTTTATGGGCAACCCGGGTGGTTTGGTTTGGACCAATTTACCCAACTCCCCTTTACAACTTACGCAACAAGATATTTTCAATAAAATAAATCCACGCATCGAATATGATGCGCTTGGTAAAAGGGTGAAACCAGAAAATATTGAAAAGGAAAAATTAAAAACCTTGTTTGAAATAAAAAAAGAAGTGCCCGAATTACAGTTGCCAGCCGTTTGGCTACCGCATGGAATATTGGGCATTTCCAATTCGGAAATTGTAAAAATTCCGAAAGGGGTATTTGGTCCATTTGAAGAACAATTATTGGTAGGTGACCAGGGGCAAAGCAAAATTTCCCGCGTGTTCATGGAAACAGTGAATGGCGAACTCCAGGGATGTGCATGGGATTTTAGAACTGGCTTTCAATCGGGCGTATTGCGAATGGCCTGGTCTAAAGAAGGATCGTTGATGGTGGGAGAAACCAATCGCGGATGGGGATCCGCTGGTGAAGCCAGTGAGGGATTACAGCGACTCAGCTGGAGTGGTCGCGTGCCATTTGAAATGAAGACGGTGAAAGCCATGCCTGATGGTTTTGAGATAACATTTACCAAACCTGTAGATAAAAAACAGGCCGCAGATATATCATCTTACAAAGTGGAAAGCTTCATTTACAAATACCAAGCTGTTTATGGAAGTCCACCCCAAAACACGCAACAATGCCCGGTGAAGGGAGTGAAACTTTCAGCAGATGGTTTGACAGCTCGTATCATTGTATCTAACCTAAGACAATATTATATTCATAAAATAACATTGCAAGGAATCAGGGAAACGGAAAACTCATTTTCATTGATTCATCCCACTTGCTACTACACCCTCAATCAAATACCGGCTGGTGGAAAATTATCGATCAAGGAAGTAAATACAAAGAATTCAGCTGATGCTGGATCAACTGTTTCCTCCCCTATTTCGGGAACCATTTCTTACGACCAGATAAAACCCTTGCTAATAAAAAATACCTGTGTGGCCTGTCACAATCCGGATAAGAGGCAGGTGGGTCCGGGATTCATAGACGTTGCAAAAAGAAATTATTCAGTCGAAAAAATAATGCAACTCATCAAAAACCCGCAGCCTAAAAACTGGCCCGATTATGCCACACCGATGGCACCCATGCCACAAGTATCTGCATCAGATGCTCGGAAAATTGCCACTTGGATCAATTCACTCAATGCTAAAAAATAAAAAATGAAAATCTTCAATCTGTTTTTCTGCTGTACGTTTGTGCTCTTTGCTGCACTTCAATACAATGACCCTGATCCATATTTGTGGATACCGATTTATCTTTTTGCCGCCTTCCTTTGCTGGAAAGCATCGAAAGGGGATTTTCATCCAATTGCAACGCTGGTAGGCATTGCGTTTTTTACCGGATACGCCATCTACAAGATTTTTGACCCCAATGGCTTACTCGATTGGATGAATCTGCACCATGCTGAAAATATTGCCGAGACCATGAAGGCCGAAAAACCTTGGGTGGAGGAAAGCAGGGAGTTTTTTGGGCTGCTGATTATAATTGTCGTGCTTTCAATTAATTATTTCCAATCAAGGAAGAAAAACAAAACTGAAAAATTGCCTTAACAATAAGGGCTGTCTATTTTAACTTTCACCGGAAATATTACAATAAAAAAGGAGCCAACGAATTGGCTCCTTTTTTATTGTCCTACTGGCGCAGGACTCCGTTCTGCGCCCATTTATCAATCATCTTTCGAACTCACAACTCTGGCAGGTGCAGGTGCCCTACAGGCGCAGGACTCCATCCTGTGCACATTTATCACTCATCTTTCGAACTCAAAAATTCCTACTGGCGCAGGACTCCGTCCTGTGCCCAATTATTACTAATCATTCGAAATCAAAACACCCTTCACACGCGATGCTACTACCTTCGCAAGCAGGTCATAATGATTTAAGTAATTAATTGAAGGGAGCGCTAATTGAAGCATTAGTAACTACACAGACACAGGACGGAGTCCTG
>CANIMM010000221.1 GCA_947468255.1 Chitinophagaceae bacterium
TGCCTTATTACCAAAGCTATTTCTGATATAGCTAAGTACGGAGGCGATGTATTGATCAGTATGTTCCTTCTGTGGTTGCATGATATCAGGATACTTAATATTATCTACCGGACCTTTTAATCCATGCAATACGATATTGAGCAGAACATCCTTATCCCCATTTACCCGCGGTGAACCGGCTAGAGGAGGAGCCAGTTTTGAAACAATTCCTTTTCCATCTACTCCATGACAGGTAGCACACAATTGTTTAAAATTACTAGCACCTTCCACCACAAGATCTATGTCACTTTCATCCATCCCTGCCGTACTTTCCCTGAGCGCCGATAAGGATTCATCTGATCTTAATAGACTTCTAGAGGTTGCTCTTACTATTAAATTATTATTTGCATTGGAGCTTTGTAATTCATTTAAGAGCGATTTTGCAGCTGTATCTTTACTAAACCTAAGCGATAAGGCAAGTTGAACCCTTACCCCAAGATTAGCATCGTTTTTCAAATTCTTTATCTGGGAAAAGAGGCTACTATTATTTTTATCTAAGTATCTTTCACTGATCCGGATGGCAGCTTTCCTTATTTCTGCATCTTGGTCTTTAAGTGCTACTGCCACTATTTGTTCATCAATTGCATTAAGCCCTTCTAAGGTCCATAAAGCATGAAACCTTGCAGTGGGGGAGGGTTCAGTTTTCCAAAATGCCAGTTTTTCAAACATTGACTTCTCATTCAAAATCATTTTTTTTAGGGCAGGCACTACCGAAAGATCTCCATGAATGACCAATAACTTCTGGGCATTGTCACGCCACCAGCCATTGGGATGCGAAAGGTAAGTAATCAGTTCAGGGTTACTTGCATTGAGCAGTTGTGGCCGAGGTCCAGGAGTAAAATCATCATGAACTAGTCGGTAAATCCTACCTCTATTAATATTAAGATCTAAATTTTTCCGCTTTATTTGCGGGTGTATATAACTATCCGGGGTAGTCCAGGCACTTTCTTGTATGATACCATGATACATGTCTACAATATACAGGCATCCATCTGGTCCGGTTGCGGAATTGATGGGACGAAAGTTCATGTCAGATGATGCTAGAAATTCTCTTTTATCATATGCGTTTTTAAGATAGGTGATACCATCTCGCTCCGCTACTTTTGCACGACGAATCAGTCGACCAACCGGCTCGCAAATAAACAGATCGCCTTGCATGCTCTCCGGTAGGCGATCGCCCCTAAAAACGGACTGTCCGCAGGATGCGGTAAAGTGATTTAAGGTACTGTCTGGTCTTAACCTAGGCTGACCGCCTTGTACATCGGGAGTAGCAATAATGGGCCATACCTCATCAAAGTCACCTAGCTTTTGTTCAATATTAAGCTCTCCATATGCAGGGTTAACCTGAAAACTGTGGGCTGGGTTTTCGCCCCCTGCAGAAGAGAAATATAATCGTCCATAATTATCATGGGTAAGTCCCCATTGTCCACCAGGTGACCCAGCCAGAAGGGTATCTACTTCCAACATTCCCTTATTGTAGCGATACCGCACAGGGTTACTGGTTACATAAATCCAATTATCTACATTCCAAACCAAGCCTGTTTTTTGGTGCTCCAAATTAGCATCATCGGGTGTATCATTATGATAAACCAATGTTTTTTCATCGGCTTTCCCATCTCCATTCTTATCTCTGTAACTGTATAAATTGTAAGTGTATGTTTCATTTACTACCAATCGGTCATCCAGTGCCAGCATCATTCTGGGCAATACCATACTATCAATGTAAATGGTATGTTTATCCATTTTTCCATCCCCGTCAGTATCCTCCAACCTAGTGATACGGCAAGTAGGCAGGCGTTCTCCCGTCCCTTCTATATCCTGCATATAACTGCGCATTTCAGCCACGTACATCCTGCCATTGCCATCCCACACAATCGCCACTGGCTCCTGAATAATTGGCTCACTGGCTACCAATTCGAGATGGTAACCCGGAGGAAGTTTCATAGTAGCCATACTTTGTTCCGGTGAAAGGAAAGCAGCGGAAGGATTGGGATCTATTTTGGAAGGCCTAGCTGGTGGTAACTGTTCCTGTTGGTTACAAGATAAAAAAAAGGTAAAAAACACCAAGGCTAAGAGAGAAGAAAAAATAATTTTCATGATAGCAGTTTAATAAAGGATGACACATATAAATCAGGAAAAGTTCACTCAAATCCTTTTGGTGATTGGCAAGGAATTGAATTAACTAACAGTTCCTGTTGATTCAAAAAAATCTCGGCTTATATTTTCTTAATATATAAGCCGAGTTTTAAAAATACGCAAGATTTCTTTGAGTATAAAGAATAGTTAAACAAATATTATTGGGTAACTTTCAGTACCCCCCGCATCACCATATAATGCCCTGGAAAAGTACAGATATACGTGTAGTCTCCAGGGTTGGCAGGTGCTATAAAATAAATAGCATCTGACTCTTTTGGATGCAGTATACGCGTATGAAACAGCACATCGCTACTTTTTGGGATATAATTTAATCGTTCTCCATTCAATCCCATTTTGGTGGCTAGCAATCCTACGTTATCTGCAGTTTCAGGTTTTGTAATTACTAAATTATGGAGCATGTCATCATTATTATTAAAAACAATTTTAACTTTCATGCCTGCTTTCACTGTAAGGGTTTCAATATCAAATTTCAACCCTGGTTTTGTACCAATGGTAAAACTGCGATCGGGCCCTGCTGTCCATTCTTTTGGTTGACTGGAAGTATTCTTTGCCAATGATTTTGCCGGCATCTTCATATCGGCCATATCATGTTGGTGCATTGCAACTGGAAGATTTACTTTGTTCTGTTCAGTAATAAGTAGTTTATCATTATCTGGCAACCTGTTCAGGGTATAGTATCCATAGTTGTGTAGCAGTTCAAAAGAAGAGTCGGCAGACCTGATTCCTTCGGCTCTTATTTCATGTATATAGCCAAGCTTCATGCTATCCAATACTAGTCTCACTTTTAAATGGTCAGGTGACAGTTCAATCGCTTTGATGTTTCTGGCAGCTTGGTTTATTACCGGGCTTCCGTAAACGTGATGGTATTGGTAAGTGAATGAGGAAAAATTCCAAGAAGCTGGATTACGTGCGGTTTTTTCATCAACCGGTTGGGTAAAGGTTACTTCAAATCCGTCCGGTTGCGCATCTACTTTTTTCATCTCAAATGGCATCTTACCACTCCAAACCAATTGTTGTAAACCAAACTCCTTTTTCCCTGTGGAACCCCATCCTCTTGAGGTCATTCCCACAAACATACTTCCATCAGATCCCCAGTTCATCCGAAGGATTCCAGACGAAAATCCCTCACGAAAAGGAAATACGATACCTTGGTAAACACCTTTGATTCTTTCTAGGTAAACACGCATTAATTTGCTCTGGCCTTGGTCACCTACAAATAATTGTCCTTCAAAAGGCCCCATAGACGCTTTGGCATCGTAGCTCAAAATGCCAGATGTTGATACACCTAGTATGGTATGTGGAAACCAGACAGAAGGTGTTTTTAACCCGGGCACTCTTTTAGCCACTTCATATTTTGGTTCATCTGTATCGGGTATATCTTCTGTTCTCAATTTTACTGGAGAATTTGGCTGGCTTGCCCATACTAGTCCAGCTGGATTTCCCATAAAGTCACCTTTTTCTGCATGTGTGATACTTCCTGAACCTACCCAGTCACCTTGGTTTTCGGCATAAAAAATATCGCCATTATTATTGGTGTTAAAGCCGGCGGGAGAACGTAATCCTGTAACGAAGGGTTCCATTTTCCCATCTTCTGTAATCTTTAACATCCATCCATGCCACTTTGCTATGCTTACACCTCTATCCATCCATGCCACGTTTAGGTTGACCACCATTTTACCCTCCTTGTCCAAAATGGGGCCATAAGCGTATTCATGATAATTTCCGGAGAGTGGCCATGAATAAACTGTTTTATATTCATCAGCTTCCCCATCATTATCTAGGTCACGCAATCTGGTGAGCTCTGATCTTTGTGTGAGATAGAGATCTCCTTTGATATAATTTAGACCCAATGCCTCGTGTAAGCCTTGAGCAAACAATTTATATTTGGGCATCATTCCATTTTTCATGTAAGGATTGGAAATGATCCATACTTCACCATGACGGGTGGAAACAGCCAGTTTATCATTTGGCAAAAATGCCATACCGCCTACTTCCAAGGCTACATTTTCAGGTATGGGCAAGGATATTAGTTTATAAAAATTGTCTTCTTTTTGCGACTGAATGTTTTTGTTGGATTTGCTTTGCGCATCAATAATTGAGGGGCTCAAAAGCAAGATGACGTAAACAATTTGTTTTAGCAAAGTATATCGATTGTTTTTTAAGAGCAGTTTCATTGTTAATAATATTACCAGGTGATTGAATAGGAGTAGGTACTAGTAGCAGCAGGGATAGCAACAATCAGTTCCTTTCCCATTTTTGTTTTTCTTATAATTGGTTGCTGGCTGTCATCTAGGGTTATATAATAACTTTTATTACCAATGGCATAAAGCCCTTTGCCAATAGATTCTATTTCAGCAGCTGCAGCCAAACGCAGGTATAAACCTGCTGGAGCATCTGATATTTTCAATTTTCTTACCAGCGAACTGGGTTCCGTTGCTGAAATCTTGTCGGAAACAGTAATGCCATTGAATGAATATTGAAAAGAAGGAGATTTGCTGGCATCTAAAGAGTACCCCTTATTTTGAAAATCGTCAAAGGCTACCGAATCTGGCCAAGCTTGATCTTGGTTTCCCAATACTGCCAATGCGGGGGCATCTGATAAAACAATCACGGCTCCCAAGGGCTTTGCTAATTGCGGTTCACCTCTTTCGTGCCACATTTGGGTTACATCCAAAAATTCTCCTCGCCAAATTTGGAATAAGGCGCCCTGCTTCAAGTCGTATGAATAATTTAATTGGTTTGGATTACCTACTGAAATAACATGGGTAAGTTTTTTATCTCCGTAATTTAAAAAACCTCTCAGTAAGTAAGGTTTTCCTTCCGGATTTAAAAGGATAGGATTATTGGAGCTTTCTTTTTTAAAGAATTTTTCCGGGGTGGCGAAATGGATATTTCGAAAAGCAATATTGCCATGATCTCCCTGCAGCATCAGTGGACCGGTTGGTTGCTCATCTTCCAACATAGAAGACCTAGTTGGTCCAGTAACAGCAACCTGCGCTTGAACTAAGGTGCCATTTAAATAGACCTGTTCAAAAACTGCGTTGGAAATTTTATTTCCTTTCTCATCAAATTTGGGTGCACGGAATATTACTTTTAAATGTTGCCATAGTCCGGGTGCTTTTGCTACATTCATTAATGGCGCAATTCCCTCATAGCCTTCATTGTTATTTCCGCGACTATCATCCCAGCGTTGGTAAATACCTCCACAATCTGAAAATGTTGGATTTAGCTTTGTCCA
>CANIMM010000222.1 GCA_947468255.1 Chitinophagaceae bacterium
CTCTTCTATGTTTTCATCCGTTAACAATTCCAACGTACAACCCATATCTGCTGCATTTGATATCAAAGCGTTTTCAAAAGATTCTTCCGGTAGTGTAATTGAAATCACTGACTTTATCAATGGTGATAATGAAGTGCTCAATTATAGCAGTGCTGCTAAAACCGCCTTAAGAATTGGGTCCCTTCAGGCAGATAAATCCTATATCAATAGTGTACGGCCCTACCCCATCAATATTGAGATTAATACAGAAAAAACTTTTAGCAGAACTCCGGCCTCGCCTGGAGCGGGAGGCGGCGGCCGTGGTGGTGCTACTTCGGGAAACCTTACCGTAGAGATGAACAGCTCCTTTGTTTTGCTACCAAAAATCCCTATGCAGGCAAGGCATTTTGATGCAAGGGTAGGCTATTTTACAGTTGGCTATACCGATTTTGATGCAAACCCTCAAGGTGTGAAATCCATCAGCCTTGCCAAACGCTGGCGATTGGAGCCCAAAGAAGAGGATATTGAAAAATATAAAAAAGGCGAACTCGTGGATGCCCGGAAGCCTGTCATTTTTTACATTGACCCGGCTACCCCAAAGAAATGGGTCCCTTATTTGATTCAGGGAGTGAATGACTGGCAGGTTGCTTTTGAAAACGCCGGATTTAAGAATGCCATATTTGGCAAAAAAGCACCCACCAAGCAAGAAGATAGCACATGGAGCTTAGAAGATGCCCGCAACTCTGCCATCGTATATAAACCATCTGATATTGCCAATGCAAGTGGCCCCAGCATTGCCGATCCTCGAAGCGGGGAGATTATGGAAAGCCATATTAATTGGTACCACAATGTGATGGAGCTGATTCGCAACTGGTACTTGATACAAGCTGCTACCAGCGATCCGCGCGCTCGTCAAATGGTTTTTCCAGATGAACTGATGGGTGAACTGATCCGTTTTGTTTCCTCGCATGAAGTGGGCCATACCTTAGGGCTTCGCCACAATTTCGGTTCCAGTTCTTCGGTACCGGTAGAGCTACTTCGCAACAAGACTTGGGTGGAAGCCAATGGCCATACCCCTTCTATTATGGACTACGCCCGATTCAATTATGTAGCGCAGCCTGAAGATAATATTTCACCAAAAGGATTATTCCCCCGAATCGGTGATTATGATAAATGGGCCATCGATTGGGGCTACCGACTTTTTACAGAATACAAAAGCCCGGAAGCCGAAAAATCACATTTGAATGAATGGACCATAAAAAAATTAAAAGATCATCGCCTTTGGTGGGGAGATGGTGAAACCAATCAGGATGATCCAAGGTCTCAAACAGAAGACTTATCGGATGATGCTGTAAAAGCGAGTGGCTATGGCATTAAAAACCTTCAGCGCATTATTCCCCAATTGACGAAATGGTCAAAGGAAGACAATGAAGATTATGAAAACCTGGGCGCTATTTACAAACAAATTAGTACCCAGTTTAACCGATATATGGGGCATGTTTCCAGAAACATTAGTGGTATCTATAAAACGCCCAAAGTAGTGGAAGATCCCGGACCAGTTTATCAATATGAGCCTAAAATAAAGCAAGTGGAATCCGTTGCTTTTTTGAACAAGCAATTGTTCAATACCCCTAACTGGCTAATCGATCAAGATATTTTTGCCAAAACAGGTATCAATCCACTTACGGTGATCGGTGGTATTCAAGATGCAACCCTTAACCGTTTGATGAGTGCAAATACCCTGAGCAAATTGATAGATGCCGAAACTGCCGTGGGCGCCGATGCATACAAAATAACCGATTTGTTGAGCGATCTGAAAAAAGGAATTTGGTCTGAACTAAATAGCCAACAACCCATCAGTGTGTATAGAAGAAATCTACAAAAATCGTATGTGGCTATTTTAAACAACCTGTTAAACCCTCCTGCTATCAATGCTTCCCGCGGAGTCGTAACTTTTGGGCAGCCAGTGGTGAATACAGATAATTCAGATATCACCAGCGTAGTGAGGGCTCATCTTGTATCGCTTAAACGTGACGTAAATGCTGCAGCAGCAAGTAATGCAGACCCTATGAGTAAATACCATTTACAAGATGTATCCAACAGAATTACCAAAGTACTTTACCCGAAAGAGTAAATAAATAGATTCCGCACAATGAGGTAAAGATCCAACCCTTTTCCTCATTGTGCTTTTTTGCTGCATATTATAAGTTTAGCTTACATTCACAGCGCTATTCGTAGAAAACCATTCCAATACTTCAGTGGATGGCATACTCGGTGAAATAATCAATACTGCAAACATTCTGTATACATTATCCTTAATAGTATTGCATGCCAAAAAAGCTGCACATTGTATTTCAAAAAGAATGATTCATACACAATGAAAATATTGCATACCGCCGATTGGCATTTAGGAAAAAAACTCGATCAGTTTTCTCGGCTTGAGGAACAAAGAGAAGTGATGGCGGAGATATGTGAAATCGCGGATTTGCAAAAAGTGGATGTGGTAATTATTGCAGGCGATCTCTTTGACACTTTCAATCCACCTGCCGAAGCGCAAGACTTATTTTTCAAAACCGTACATCGTTTGTCCAACAATGGAGCAAGAGCGGTGATTGCCATTGCGGGCAATCACGATATGCCCGAGCGGATAGAAGCGCCCCATCCTTTAGCAGAAGCCAATGCAATTATGCTTTGCGGTTTACCCGACACAATGATTCAACCTTTTACTACCGAGGCCGGAGTGAAAATATTGCAATCCGAACCAGGCTTTGTAGAAATTCAACCCCTAAATAGTGAAGCTTCGCTCCGACTGCTATTTACTCCTTATGCCAACGAGCTCCGATTAAAAACTTATTTAGGAGGCGAAGACAGTGAGGAAAATCTTCGGAATTTATTACAGAAACGTTGGACTGCATTAGCAGATAAGTATTGTGATGAGAAGGGCGTTAACCTGCTGATGGCTCATTTGTATTTTATGAAAAAAGAGGGTGCTGTGGAAGAAGAACCGGAAGGAGAAAAATCCATATTGCATGTAGGTGGAGCACAGGCAATTTTTTCTGAAAACATCCCTCCACAAATTCAATATGTAGCACTGGGGCATTTGCATAGGCACCATTGCATTGATGAAAAACCCTGTCCCATTGTTTACAGCTCCTCGCCCTTATGCTACAGTTTTGCTGAGGCCGATCAAATAAAAAAAGTCGTTATCATTGACGTTGAACCAGGGCAAAAAGCCAATTACCAAGCAATCAGCCTAACAAAAGGAAGGCCACTAATCAGGCAGGAGTTTGGTTCGGTGGAAGAAGCCGTAGCATGGCTGGTTGCTAATCCGGAACAGTATGTTGAGATCACCATAAGAACAGAAACCTTTTTGGATGGCACCGCTCGAAAACAATTGGCAGATGTACATTCCTTCATTGTAGATGTGATACCAAAATTAATTACAAAAGAAGGCGCAATCGCTACTACAGATCCATTTCAAATAGATGACACCAGAGATTTAAATGCGCTATTTATAGAATATTTTAAATACAAAAATGGCCCTGAAGAACCCTCAGAAAATATTGTCAGTCTATTTAGAGAAGTAATCAGTCAACATACAGAACTATGATTCCCATTACCTTAAAAATAAAGGGGCTTTACTCCTATGTAGAAGAACAGATAATCGATTTTAAGCGATTAACGGAGGCGGGGCTATTTGGAATTTTTGGCGAAGTGGGTAGCGGAAAATCAACCATTCTAGAAGCCATTGCCTTATCGCTGTATGCAAAATCAGAACGGTTGAATGTATCGGGTGACGACCGTTATTATAATATGCTGAACCTGAAAATTAATGAAGCGATTATTGAATTTCAGTTTTCTGCCGGTGTTCAAAATCATATTTTCCAGTCAACCCTGCGCCTTGTCCGAAACAAAAAGAATTTCGAAGAGGTGAACTTAAAGAGTCACACATTTCATCGGATAGTGAATGGGGCAGCGCCTGAACCGATTACTCAGGAAAAAGTGCTCGAAGCGGTGGGCATTAGCTATGAAAATTTTAAGCGGACCATCATCATACCGCAAGGACAATTTAAAGAGTTTTTGGACCTTAGCTCCACAGAAAGAACCCGGATGCTCAAAGAATTATTTGGTTTGCAGCGCTTCGAACTGGCTCCCAAACTTGCATTAATAGATGGTGAAAACAAAGCGGCTTTGCAAAGAACAGAAGGTGAACTCAAGGCTTATATAAATATCAGTATCGAATCAATCGAGTTAATTCAAACGGAATGGCAACAGCGTAAGGATGAGGCTGAAATACTGCAGAAAGAAAAAAACGCTTTGGAAATCACTGTATTGAATTTACAGAAATTGAAAAAAAATATCGAGGAGCTGACCAACAAAAAAGAGAGTCTTCCACAAAAGCTATCGCAGGAATCCATCGATTTAAAACAGGAAAAAGATTTAGAAGAATATGAAGCTTTGATGGCTATTTTTCAGCAACCCTATCTAGATCTTCGCAAATTCAAAGACGCCATTGAGGAAGCTGAAAAGCAAATAAAAGAAGGCATTGAAAGAAATGCTGCTATTGAAAAGGAATTGATAGAAGTAAACAAACAACTTCATGAATTAACTAACAAGGCAAACCAAGCAGAAAGCTTTCGCAACAAATCCTTTGAACTTGATAAAGTAATTGTAATCAATACTGCCAGGGAAGAATTAAATGCCATTGAAAAGAAAATCTCAACAGCCCAAAAAATAAGCGAAGATGCAAAGTCAGCAATTAATAAAAAGAAAGAGGAACGGAATAATTTAGTAGAAAAGAAAACAGCGCTTGGTAAAAATATTATTCCAGAAACTATTTTATTCGCCACTAAAAACTGGTTTCGGGAAATCACTCAACAAGCAAATGAAATTGAATTGCAAGAACAAGAACTAGCAGCGATCAATCAACAAATCCAAAACATTGATGCGCAATTAAGCTCCTATCATTTAGACAATTTCAATAACCAAGCAGAGTTTGAATTGATCTACTTGAAACATAAGCAATTGATTGAATCAGAAAAGGAAATTGCTACCAATGCTTTTAATACCATCCATATTCAAAAAGAATTACAGCAACATGCGGCTTTGCTAGTAGATGGACAACCCTGTACACTCTGTGGCGCAGTTCATCATCCCCATCCGGTATCAATGAAGGATTTTACATCCGATATTGAACAACTGATACTACAAATAGAAAAATCAAATGCGCAATTAGAAAAACTGAGTGACATCCGCGTAGCGGTAACTGGACTGCTAGAAAATAAAATCAGACTTACCCACAATTGGAAATCAGTCAGCGATAAATTGGGATTGCTAAAAAGTACACAGGCAAGCACTAAATCGGCCCAACCCAATAAAACCTACGGAGTAGCTGATATTGATTTATTTACTGCCAACGAAAATATTTCGGTA
>CANIMM010000223.1 GCA_947468255.1 Chitinophagaceae bacterium
ATAAAATAATAGAGTCTGTTAAAACGGTATTTAATTTTTTTGGAAGCATAAATCATAGGTAGTAAAATTATTTTGACTTGATTGACAAATTAAATTTCTTCAATAGCATTCGAATCCCTCTTGCTTACATTGTAAAACATCCACCATGTTCGACCCCAATAAACATCACCGACGGTCTATCCGTTTGGCCGGATATGATTATTCCCAAGCAGGATTGTATTTTAATACGATTTGTATCCAAAAAAGGAAGTGTTTGTTGGCCAATATAATTGGGGAATCGTTGGTTTTAAATGAAGCCGGTAAAATGGTGGAAATGGAATGGTTGGCATTAAGCGAACGTTTTTCCGCAATTCGTTTGCACGAATATATTGTTATGCCGAACCATTTTCACGGAATTATAGAAATCGTAGGGTCACCCCTTGTGGGTGACCCTCAAAATGAAAAAGGGCAACCACAAGGGATTGCCCCAACGGCCCCACCCGGAACCGCCGCACAAAAAACCGTTGGCGAAATAATGGGTGCGTTTAAATCCATTACAACAGGAAAATATATAGAGGGGGTAAAGAAGCACAAGTGTGTTTGCATTAAAAATAAAACCTGTACTTGTAGCGGTTGGAAAATTTTTGATAAAAAATTATGGCAGCGAAATTATTGGGAGCATATTATCCGCAATGAGGAGTCTTATCAACGTATTTCACAATATATTCTCCGAAATCCTGCCAAGTGGGTGGAGGATCAATTGCATCCCCAAACACGACAATAATAATGGGGTTGTTATAAAATGTACACAATTGTTTTTCTTGACGCATCCTCTATTTGCCATTTTGGATTATATTTATCAAAAATTACGGGTTATGAAAAAAATTGGAATATTTTTATACTTAATAATGGCAAGTATGTTACAGGGTACAGCACAAAAAAATGCAGCTCCGCAAAAACTTTTGCGACATGTAGTAATGTTTAGTTTTAAAGAGGGCAGTAGTCCTGAGGAAATAAAAGTCGTAAAAGAGGCATTTGCTGCATTACCCAAAAAGATACCGCAAATCAAATCCTTTGAATGGGGTACCAACAATAGCCCCGAAAATTTGGCACAGGGCTTTACCCATTGTTTTTTTCTGAGTTTTGCTTCTGAAAAAGATAGAGCCGATTACCTGCCCCATCCAGATCACAAGGCTTTTGGAATATTACTGAAACCAATATTGGATAAGGTATTGGTATTTGATTACTGGACTGAAAAGTAGCGGATATATCAACTTAGTATTGCAATCTGTTTCTAGATTCTTGCCCCGTTTAAATAGTTTCATTTATGCAAATAGCGGTGGATAAAAAAATTGCTATAGTCTGTAATGTTCTTGCCGGTGTGGGAAGGGCTAGTTTGTTGGCTGAAAAAATAGCCATCCAACTTGCCAGCAAAAATATAGGGCATGTAATTTTTAAAGAAGACTGGCCTACCGATTTCAGCTATTTTACAGATGTTTTTATTGTGGGAGGTGATGGAACACTCAATTACTTTATCAATCAATATCCTGACATTGATTTGCCACTAGTGATTTTTAATGGAGGCACCGGAAACGATTTTCATTGGTTGTTATATGCCAACAAAACACTGGAAGAACAAATAGACGTGGCTTTGAATAAAAGCCCTAAACCTATTGACATTGGCAAATGCAATGGTCGATATTTTATTAATGGGGTGGGCATAGGTTTTGAAGGAGCTGTAGCCAAAGATTTAACAGGAAAGAAAAAGCATTCGGGAAAGACTTCTTTTCTTATCACGGTGTTGAAAAATATATTCACCTATCGCTCAAAAAATTATTGGATACAGTCTGCAAATGAACTGTTCCAAGGAAAGAAATTACTCGTGGACATTAGTAATGGTGCCCGCGCAGGTGGTGGATTTCATATTGCCCCTGAGGCAAAAGCAGATGACGGCTTCTTGGATATAGTTATTGTAGATTCCATTAACCCCTTGCAGCGATTGATGTATCTGCCGGTGATTGAAAAAGGCAAGCATCTGAAGATATCAATTGTTCATCATTATCTGACTCGGGAAATTTGCATTGCAAGTGACCAAATAATTCAATACCATATGGACGGCGAGTACTTCGAAGACCAAAAATTAGTCATTGAGGTATTGCCAGCCAAAGTAAATTTTCGGTATTGATGTCAATTTATTTTTCTTTCAAATGAACAATAGCTAGCCTAGTTCAAAGAAGTGGGTCTAATTAAGATAGATTATAAATTCACTTTCTTACCCGTTTTTACAGCTAAATATATGGCTTCAATAATTTTCAAATCTTTTAATGCTTCATAGCCATCAACGGGGATGACAGGTTGGTTTCCATTAAAAATAATCCCAGCCATTTCATTCATTTGAGTGGTTTGATGCGTTTGATGAGGGTTATTCAATTTGCCCTTATTTGTACGACCCTCCATAGGTCCGTATCCCGCAGCAGGTTGCAATTCACCAAACCCTTTTTCGGCAGTAATAAAAAATCGGTCAAGGTTGTCGATGTTGTAAGAAGATAAGCAGGATGCAACAGCCCCACTGGGAAATCCCATTTGAAATTGGATGGTTTCATCTACACCCTCCTTAAATATTTCAAAGTTAGTTTTTGTTTCCTGGGCAGTTACCCAAACCGGCTCTTCGCCTACCATATAACGGGCACCGTTAATTGCATAAATCCCGATGTCCATCATGGAACCACCGCCGGCGAGCGCTTTATTTAATCTCCATTGCTTTGGGTCGCCAATTTTAAATCCACATAGCCCTTGAAAAAACATCACTTTTCCCATTTCGCCTTCTCTGCGCATACGAACAATTTCCAAGGTCTTCGCTTCAAAGTGCATTCGATACCCTACCAGCAATTTAACATTCGCCTGGTTGCAGGCATCAATCATTTCCTTCGCTTGTTGGGAATTGATGGCCATCGGTTTTTCACAGATTACATGTTTTCCTGCTTTGGCAACCCGAATAACCTGGTCGTGGTGGAGTGCATTGGGGGTTATAACATATACCGCATCAATTTCAGGATTGTCTTTGATGCGGTCGAAATTTTCATAGTTGTAACAGTTTCCTTCTGCAACTTTGTACTTGGATTGCCAATCCTTGATTTTGGAGGGGCTGCCACTAATGATGCCCGTTAGTTTCGCCATCTTACATTTTTGCATTGCTTCAGCAACGCGGGTACCATAACTTCCCAGCCCCATGATTGCTACCCGTAATATTGGACCTTCATAGGGGGTTTCAATGATTTGCTCAGGGTGGGCAGAGCTAGTGGGTGGTATATTCAGAAGAACCAGGCCACCGGTAATTTTTTGCAAAAAATCTCTACGTGAATTCATATAGTTATTTTGTAATCGTAATAAGTCAAATCAACTTTCGATTTGTTGTTATACTAGCTGCAATTGCTTTCGGAACTATTTCAATTTTTTTAATTGTTCATTATAAAAATTCACGGTTTCAATTACATCTGGAAGATTGTTTTCCCAATTGGATTCATGTTCAATGGACAGCATTCCTTTAAATTTTTGGCGGTTCAATTCGGCAAAAATGGGTGCAAAATCGATTACTCCTTTTCCTACTATCGTATCAGCTGCATTTTTCTTGTCAAAGGTTACGATATCCTTTAGATGAACTCCATAAACATGTCCTTCTAGTGCTTTAAGGCAGTCTGCCGGGTTTAGGCCGCTACGTGCCCAATGGCCTAGATCAGCACAGGCTCCGATATTGGGATGGCCCTTAGCGGCTGCCAATACTGAATCTGGATGCCAGTACATATTCGGCCTTGCATGTTGATGTATCGCAATTTTCATCTTATAAACTCCAGCAAGGCTATCGATCATATTCCACTGAGTTTTGGGTGGCTCAGTGATAATATAACTCATGCCAAATTCTTTAGCTAGGTCAAAAGCTTTGATCCAGCTTTTCAAATCGGGTGGATTGATTACACCCATCGCTACTATTTTGATACGATGTTTTTCTAAAAGACCTTTCAGTTTTATTTTATCTGCTGCGGTCATGTCAATCCCGAATACTTCTTTGCCAGAGGGGTCTATTTTTTGTCCAAGGGTGGCTTCTGCGTATCTTATACCGGCAGAATCAGTTTTTTCCAATGCTTGCTGTTGGGTAAACAATCGAAAGGTCCACATTTGCACACCGAGTTTCCAATTGGCAGCAATAAAATTTTTAGTTGCATTACTATTTGATTTCTTTTGACCATTGACAATAGTAACACCAGCGATCAAAAGGAGTACTCCAATTATTCCATTGGTGAGCAAAAGTTTATTTTTCATTGTTTATATTTTTTGATTTAAAAAAAACATGGTTTATTCAATGATTTTCTCAATTATTTTTCCGGATTGTTTGTTTTTTAAAATTAACTTTTTTGTTCCGTAATGCGTCATTTCTTCTTTAATTAGGTAATGATCATCATCATATTCTACCAGATGGGTTTCTTTACTTAATCCGGTTTTGCCACGCCAGATATCCAATTGTACCGGCTCCCATAATTTGGTTTTAGCAGATTTGTAGGCAGCATCAATGATAGCATTTACTACATAGCCATCATAGAAAGTTTCTCGGGGTGCTGTACCATTTTCCATGCAGTTAAACATTTCAGCAAACATGTGATTGTATCCTAGTTCGTTGAGCTCATCTCCCACAGGAAAAAGCCAACCACTGTTGCTTTCTGATTTTTCTGAAATATAATCGCCTCCTTTTCCCGTGGTAAACATTTCTAGTCCGGTGCGTAAAAAATTATTCACCCAGATGGTGCCTTCGGTTCCCATCACTTCATCTCTGAGGTCAAGGCCACCACGAAAAGTCCAGCTTACTTCAAACTGCGCCACGGCTCCGTTTTCATATTTAATTAATCCGATGGCATGGTCTTCTGCATCAATGGGCTTTACCTGCGTATCGGCCCAGCACATTACTTCTACCGGCTTAATATCTTTACCAATATAGGTACGAGTAATTTCAATGCAATGGCAACCTAAGTCAAGGATACATCCACCACCTGCTTTTTCTATATCCCAAAACCAATCACTGTGTGGACCGGGATGTGCTTCTCTAGATTTTGCCCAAAGGATTCTGCCGAGTGCACCATTTTTTACACTTTCATAAGATTTTAAAAATTTGGGTGTATAAACAAGGTCTTCGAGGTAGCCGTTAAAAATACCAGCAGCTTCTACTGCAAGCAACATTCGCTTTGCTTCTTCTGCATTACGCCCTAGTGGCTTAGTAGTAAGGACAGCTTTTTTATGTTTGCAGCACAACATCACCGCTGCCTCATGCAAGTGATTGGGCAGTGAAATACATACTACATCTACATCGGGATGCGCCATGGCTTCCTCCATATCAGTAGTGTAGCGATCGCAATGATAGTCGGATGCAAATTTTTTAGCAG
>CANIMM010000224.1 GCA_947468255.1 Chitinophagaceae bacterium
GTGGGCTTTGTCGAAACTGCCACTGTGCGTTGTCGTTTGGGAGCCTTCGATGCCATTTTGGTTGCCAGTCCATTCAATCTGCAATAATCAATGATAGGATCCAAAAACAAGGATCCATACTTCACGATTTTTAAATTTCCAAAGCCAGCTATATTTCCCAAATCAGCTATTGTGATGGGTAAATAGCTAGCCAACTCCAACAGGGTTGCATCTGAAAAAACCTGGAAAGCAGCTACATTTTCATCCTTTGCAATTTGATAACGAATTGCCTTTAAGGTGGTAAATAATTCCCGGTGCACAGTTTCATTTCGCTGGTTACTTAAAGGCGTTTCTTTTCTTTCCGTCACGGATTTTACCAACATGGCCGTCATTTCACCTTGCAGTATCTGGCGACTAATTTCATTCAACTGAAGCACGGGGTATTCGCCTTCACTTTGTTGCAAATACTTTAAATGCAACATTTCACGCAGGTATAATTTCCATTGATCCTTACTGATATCCTTACCAATACCATAGGTTTTTAGCGACTGGTGTTCAGCCCTCGTGGTACTGCTGCCTCTCAAAAAATCAATCACGTAATTAATACCAAATTTACCTTTCAGGCGACTCACCGCACTTAGTAATTTCTGCGCTTCTATCGTGGCGTCAACCTTCTCCTCTTCACTCAAACATACATCGCAACTACCACAAAATGCAGGCGCCGCCTCATCAAAATAATTTAATAAATATTGTCGCCTGCAATGCCTAGTTGAACAAAGCATTGACATTTGATCGAGCTTCTTAAGCATAATCTTCGACTGTGCTTCGTTGCCTTCAATGGTGGCAAAACTTTTTAATTTAAACACATCAGCCGCACTGTAAAATAAGATGGCTTCGCTTGGTAAGCCATCTCTTCCCGCCCGGCCGGTTTCCTGATAATAGCCCTCAATATTTTTTGGAAGATCTGCATGAATCACATAACGCACATTGCTTTTGTTAATGCCCATACCAAAAGCGATGGTAGCTACCATTATTTTTATTTCATCACGCAAAAAACGCTCCTGGTTAACCTCCTTTATATGCTTTTCAAGCCCTGCATGATAGGCTGCAGCAACATAACCATGGCTTCTTAAATCAGTAGCGAGTTTTTCGGTAGCATTTCTACTTAGGCAATAAATAATTCCGCAATCCTCCTCGTGTTCCTTAAGATAAGCCAATAGCTGATCCAGATAATTTTTTTTGGATTTAATGAAATAACTGATATTAGGCCGATTAAAAGAATTTTCAAAAACAGTATAGTCCGTTACTTCCAGCTTTTGAATGATGTCCTTTTTGGTAAGCTGATCAGCAGTGGCTGTTAGCGCAATGATTGGAGTATCGGGGAATTGCTTTTTTAATTGACCCAATATTAAATACTCCGGCCTGAAATCATGCCCCCAGTGACTGATACAATGCGCTTCATCAATGGCAAACAAAGACACATTGATATCTTTCAAATAAGCTAATAGACTATTTTGGCCTAGCAGCCTTTCTGGAGCAACATACAATAATTTTAGCTGATTGTTTTTCAACCTCCCAATGATGTTAGATTGTTCAGAAGCGGATTGAGATGAATTTAAAAATGCAGCGGCCACCCCATTTAATTTCAATGCATCTACCTGGTCTTTCATCAAGGCGATTAACGGTGATACCACTATGGTGACCCCGTCAAATACCAAGGCCGGTATTTGATAGCACAATGACTTGCCCCCACCGGTAGGCATCAAAACAATACTGTCTTTTTTTGCTAAAACATTTTCGATAATTTCTTGCTGGTTATGCCTGAATTCATTGTAGCCGAAATATTGTTGCAGGGTTTGCCGGATATCCATCATACATTGTCATTTTTATACATTTCGACTACGCTAAGATAAAACAAGAAATTGATTGTCTAATTACCAATTGCAAAATGAAAGCTTATTTTATATCAGTTCTAGGATGCTTTTATCAGTTATAATCCTTAAGATTAGCAAAATAAAAGGCTACTGACTTAGCTTCCAGCAACGACAGGGCCAACAGTATGAATGAAGAATTTAACTTTGATTATCAATATTTTCAAGCTACAGCAATCCTATAATTGGTATAATTGGGTAAAATTTATTTGGACTATCCCCTTTGCTAGTTTACCTTTGCAGCAGTTCTTTAGTTAACACTTATCAAGAAAGGCAGAGGGTAATGGCCCGTTGAAGCCTTGGCAACCTATTCTTCTACTCCACTCAGGACGTGCAGGAAAAAGGTGCCAATTCCATCCGCTACGGCGGAGAGATAGGTCAGATTTACAGCTCCAAATATCTATACAAAATATTAATAGCTCATCTGATTTATGGATGAGCTTATTTGTTATGGCCCATCATAGGGAAATCACTTCAAGCTCATTCCATGCAAACTGGCTTTATTAACCAGCTCTCATAAGTGATGCCAAAGAACATGCATTAAAAATAAAATAATAATTGATGGAACCAGGAAAAAAATTAACAATCGGACTATTTGGATTTGGAGTAGTAGGAAAAGGATTATATGATGTGCTGCACAATACTGCTACGCTTCAGTCGACCATTAAAAAAATCTGCATAAAAAATACGGATAAGAAAAGAAGCATCGGCCAGGAGCATTTCACTTCGGAAGCTTCCGAACTATTGAATGACGAAGACATCAATGTAATTGTAGAATTGATTGACGACGCTGCTGCTGCTTTCGAAATCGTTAAAACTGCATTGCAAAAAGGAAAGGCGGTAGTAAGTGCCAACAAAAAAATGATTGCCGAACATTTTGAAGAGTTACTTGCATTACAAAAAAAATATCAAACACCCTTTCTCTATGAAGCTTCCTGCTGCGCTAGCATGCCGCTTATCCGAAATCTAGAAGAGTATTACGATAACGACTTATTGCAATCCTTTAGAGGCATCATTAATGGATCAACGAATTTTATTTTGACTAAAATATTTCAGGAACAACTAGAGTTTAATGCGGCGCTGCTAATGGCGCAGCAAATGGGCTTTGCAGAAAGCAACCCCAAGCTAGACATCGGCGGATTTGATGCAGCGAACAAACTGAGTATTTTACTGGCACACTCTTTTGGGGTAATTGCCGGCATCGAAAAATTTATATTTAATGGAATAGAAAATATTTCTCTGCAAGATGCAGAAGTGGCAAAAGAAAAAAAGTTCAGCATCAAACTGGTTGCCAATGCACAAAAATTAAAAAATGGTAAACTGGCTGCCTTTGTATTGCCACAATTTGTAACAACCAATGACGATCTCTATCATGTGCAAAATGAATTCAATGCCATTACTACAGAAAGCAGTTTTGCTGATAAGCATTTTTTTAAAGGAAAGGGTGCAGGTGCATTCCCTACTGCCTCTGCAGTATTGAGCGACATTTCTGCCCTACGATACAATTACAAATACGAGTATAAAAAAATATACGATCAAACTGAAACTGCACTCACCAATAATTTTTATTTAAAAGTATTTATCAGTGTGGATGACCTAGCGAAAATAAAAAAAGAGGATTTTGAATGGATAGAAGAATGGCACAACGGACTTCAATACAGCTGGATGATTGCCATCATTCATGCTGAAAAATTAGTAACCGGTAATTGGTGGAAAGAAAAAGGAGTATCACTGATTGTATACCCTGATGGAATTGAAGAGGGAATCGACTATAAAAAAATCAGTAAGCGGAGTTTAGAATTGGCAGGGGTGGTATAATCGAAAAAATTTGAACCCCAATTATCTTTTTGAAAAAGAATGCTGTCGTATAAAATACGTTTGCTAGACTAACCAGCAATAAAACTATTGGGAAATATAATTGTGTAAGTAGGAAATGGTTTCTTTTTGAGATGCAATGATTGCTGTTACCACATCCGTGATAGAAATTATTCCCGTTACAATTCCATCTTTCATCACCGGTAAATGGCGGATATGCCGCTCACTCATCAATTCCATGCACTTGTCGATATTATCTTCAGGAGATATCGAAATTACCTTTTCAGTCATAATTTCTTTTACCAGCGTGTCGTGGGAGGACTTACCTTTCAAGATAATTTTTCGGGCATAATCTCTTTCAGAAATGATGCCCATCAATTGTTGATCTTCAATAACCAGCAAAGCGCCAATATTCCTTTCTCCCATTGCTTTCAATGCTTCATATACCGTAATATCACTAGTAATGGAGAACACTTTAGTTCCTTTAGCCTGCAAAATTTCAGCAACTTTCATAATCAATTAATTGAATGATTCACTAAATACATTGGTATCGAAGCAACAAATAATAAATATAAAATTATTTGAACATGAAGTTACTAAAGTAGCGGTAACAAATAAAAATGATTTTTAAGAAAAAGGGGGCTGTTTTTAATCTACACTGATAACCAGTCGATTGCAAGTTGGGGTTTCCTTTTTACTGCCAAAAGATATCCCGATAATTAACTGAATTAAGCAATAAGGAAAAAATGGACCCCTATCCCAGTCATACCTTTCCTTATAATTTATTTTGCAAACTACCCCATCCACCGCCATTGTACACTGTTGTGTAACCACTGTTTACAAGAATGCTTTTTGCTGAAGCGCTTCTCATTCCAGATGCACAACAAGTAATAATAGGCTTGCTTTTGTCTTTCAACTTAGAAAAATTATTTCGGAGCTGGTCAACCGGAATATTTAACGCACCCCTAATATGTCCACTTTCAAATTCGCCTTTGCTGCGTACATCCAAAATGATTGCACCTGATTTCACTAATTGTGCAAAATCAGTGCTTGGGCCTATTCCAAATAATTTCTTAATTATAGTAATCATAGCATTGTTTTTTAGTTATTTTTTTATTTCCTGCTAATAGGATAATTAGCTATCCCATCAACTATTGGTTTTAATTTTCGGAGTTAGCCAATGTTGCTACCCGATTATTAAATATCATCATCCCATTGTAATTTACTTCCCAGGTAACGGGCAAAGCCTTTTTTAACATTTGACTTACGCCGCAATATTTTTCCTGCGACAAATTAACCGCTTCCAATGCAGCTTCTTGGTTGGCTGGTTCTCCTTTAAAGTCATATACAACATGCATGGCAACGTATGCAATGGGCGCCTGCTTACTTAACTCGCCGGTAACTTTGATTGAAAAGTCGGCCACCTCCTTATTTGCCTTGCGCAAAATGGCTACTATATCCATGCCAGTACAGCCTGAA
>CANIMM010000225.1 GCA_947468255.1 Chitinophagaceae bacterium
TCTTTGAATATACCATCATACTGATAAAGCAAATTTTGATCCGGATTGTTTACATCACTAGGCATTGGCTTTCCGGTAGACAATTGGTAAGAAGGTCTTCCTGGAGTTTCATCCCAGAAGGTAATTTTATTCTTAGAGGTTCCTCCGTTTACACTTACATTATAACGTAGATCACCGATGGTATTGTTATACCCTAATTTAAATTCAAATCCCTTGTTATCTACTTTGCCGATATTTTCAGCTGGCAATGTTAAACCAGTAGATGTAGGAATAGAAGCATTTCTTCTCCACAAGATGTTTGACCGGTGGTTTTGGAAACTTTCAAATTCAAAAGTCAATCTGTTATTCAAAACGGTACCTTCCAAACCTATGTTGTAATTATTGGCAACTTCCCAAGTAAGGTTGGTATTGGGAATTCCATTTTCTTTTAATGTTTGAACCACTGAGTTTCCTGCTGTATAGCTACCATAAGCATAAGTAGGCAGATAATCATACTCTCTTAAACTACCGTTGAAGAATACTTGGTCATTACCCAACTGGCCCCATGAACCACGAATTTTCATGGTATTGATGAATTTTACATTGTTTTTGAAGAAGTTTTCCTCTGAAATTCTCCAACCAGCTGTTACCCCTGGAAAGAAACCGAAACGGGTAGCTTCTGGAAACATGTAAGAACCATCTCTACGCCAAAGGAACTCGGCGATGTACTTTTCTTTGAAATTGTATCCAACACGTCCAAAATAGTTAAGACGAGCACGCTCCCAAGCGGCACCGCCTGTTTGCTGGTTACTCAATCCACCTGCAAATAATTGGTCAATTGCTTCAGACGCATAATATTGACGGTAGGCATTGAAAAAATTAGCGTTGGATGTTTCTTTCGTTACACCCGCAAGCACTGTAATATTATGGTTTCCAAAAGAACGATCATAAGTACCAATTGCTTCCAGCATTAAATTGATCTGATCTTGGGAAGCTTGGTTAAGCGTAGCCTGTGTTGCAGGTCCTTTTTTAACCGCTGTCATGATTGGTGTAACACCATCTGCTTGAAAGCCACTCCAGTTGTAGATATACCAAGGTTTTACCCATGTTTTACGTTGCTGAACATATTTATCAACAGAAGCATTCAAGGTAAATTTCAAACCTTTCACCCAAGGATTCGTTATGTCCACCTTAGCATTGGTTTGATAATAATAACGAGTGTCTTTATCGTACCCTGTTTGATTGGTGGTAATAACCACCGGCTGTTCTCCATTTTCAATATCTGGAGCAGCTTGGCCATTTGGCCAGATGGCATTTTTAGTTGGATAGCCTCTCATCATCATTCTGAAAATAGATCCTGCTCCTTTAGTAGGGAAGAAACGATTTTCTTGACGTGCATCAATTCCCAAAGAAGTACTAATGTATTTGTTCACTTTTGCATCTAAGTTAAAACGCATATCATACTGCTTGTATCCGGTAGCAGAATTTTTATAATACCCATCTTGATTTTGGTAACCCAAAGAAGCGAGGTATTTTACATTTTCTGTTCCGCCTGAAATTTGCAAGTTTTCTTTTGTTTGTGGTGACCATGGTTTCAACACAGCTGAAAACCAGTCTGTATTAGGGTGACCCCATGGATCAGTACCATCCGCATATTTGGTGAAATCGGCAGGAAGAAAAGGAGCCGTTAATTTATTACCACCAGCGGTAGTATAAATTCCAGTAGATTTAAATGCCGCACTAGCTGCAGACCATTCTGCCGAAGGAAGTTTGTATATTTCAATTTCGTTCGCCATAGTAGCATACTGAGTAGCATTGGTCAACTTTGGCAACATAGTTGCAGCAGCCCAACCCTGATTATGACTAAAGGAAATTTCTGGTTTGCCGGTTTTACCATGTTTGGTAGTAATTAAGATTACACCATTGGCAGCCCTTGCACCATAAATAGCACCAGAGGCATCCTTCAATACAGACATACTTTCGATGTCCTGAGGATTTAAACGATCAAAACCTCCAGCACGAGCTGGTACTCCATCAATAACGATCAAGGCGTCGTTATTTCCCAAAGTATTAGATCCACGGATACGGATTTTTGATCCATCATAACCTGGTTCTCCACTTGTGTTAACAGCAACTACACCCGGTAAACGACCAGCAATGGAGTTGGAAAGATTGTTTGCAGGTGATCTCGCTAGTTCAGAACCTTTTACCACTGCAACAGCACCAGTAAGGGTAACTTTCTTTTGAGAGGCATACCCTACTACTACTACATCATCGAGTTTGCCAACGGCAGCCTTTAGACTTATAGTAAATTCGGTCTTACCGCTAACACTCAATTCTTGCTTATCATATCCGATAAAAGATATTACAAGAATTGATTTTTCAGATGGGACAGAAATGCTAAAGGTACCATTTTGATCAGTGGTAACTCCTTGTTTTGTTCCCTTAATTGAAACTGACACCGATGCCAATGGGGTTCCATTTTCATCGGTAACTTTACCAGTTACTTTTTTATCCAGGCTGTTGTTCAATGGATTGATTGCCTGTGCCGATATTGTCAGTAATACACTGAACAATACCACTAGCCAGGAGCCTAATTTCCTTACACGTTTAATGTTTTTGGTCATAAAAGCAAGTTTTTAAAATTGGTTTTTGAAATGTTTAGGTGTTTTCATAATACTTAGGATAAAATTTAATTTAAGATTCATACATAATGCAATTTTTCATATTTATTGTGATTGGAATATACCTGGTTGACTTATTTTAGTATCTAATTTTGAAGTATTGCGGTGGACTCTCTCTTTTTTAATATCGGCTCCAAAATAATATTCTCTAACTTTTTCTTGGGTTCCTTGTTGCCTTTACTAATGATTTCAATTAAAAGGGTCGCCGCTTTTTTACCCATCTCCACCGTTTGCTGGTCTACCGAAGAAAGGGAAGGACTAATGTGTTCCCCAAAATTTTCGTTAGCAAAACCGATCACTCCAAAATCCTTCGGCATATTTACCTTTCTGTCTTTTAATCCTTTGATTATACCTAAAGCCGAGAAATCTTCTGAAGCAAAAACGGCATCAGGAATTTTTTTTAATCCAAAAAAATATTCCACCGATTCCATTCCACATTGAATAGATAAATCGCCAGAATAAATAAGTTGTTTGTCTACTGCTATATTATTCGCCTTCAAAGCCCCCAAGTAACCCAGCAAGCGATTGTTAAAATTGGTCAATTGCTGCGGTCCCGATACATGGGCAATTCTTTTATACCCTTTTTTAATCAAATGCTCTGTCGCCATAAAAGCACCCTTATAATCATCAATTACTACCGATGGCACGTTGAAATCAACAATGGTTCTATCAAATAAAACCAATGGAATGGCTTTTTTAGAAAGATCCTTGAAATGGCTAAAATCCGTCGTTTCTTTTGCAATGGATGCTAATATACCATCCACTCTAGCTCCAAGGAATGTTTCAATCGCCTTTTTTTCAAGCTGGGTAGTCTCCTCTGTCTGGTACAATAAAATATTATACCCCTTACTACTGGCCATCATCTCAATTCCATGTACTACGGATCCAAAAAAGTTCATCTGCGCACTGGGAATCATTACTCCAATGGTATTGGACTTTCCAGATCGAAGCGAGGAGGCAATCCTGTTTCGCTGATAATTCAGTTCTTTGGCTTTTTCCTTTACCAACCTTCTTGTTTCATCGCTGATACGAGGACTATCATTCAATGCTCTTGAAACAGTTCCAGAAGTTATTTTTAACTCCCGAGCAATATCATGTATGGTGGTTTTTAATAGCAAATTGCGTAATCGATTGTATTTATTTGTGCACTCGATTGTATTGAATATGCAATCGAGTGCACAAATAAAGACTTCTTTTTCAATTCACCAAATTTTTTGCCAATTTTTTTAACAAAAAAATAATGTTGGACGGTTTTTCAAGCTGATGGAGGGGTCATTACTCCTTTTTTTTCAAAAAATCAACCCAATTGCCTTGAAAGGGTAGCAGCTCCAAACCTGCCAACATTCATTCACTATTGAAGCAATGAATTGAATTTTTCTGCTGCTATTTTCAACACCGTTCCATGCCTCGCCCCCTCAGGAAAGTGGATTTTTTCGGAAATGTCTTTCCAGTTAACCAGATCAGAAGATATTACCGCTCCATAAACCTTTTTGGTGTATTTGTCAAAATATACAATCCATTCTTTGCCAATTTGAATTGCCGTTGGGCCCTCCGCCCAGTAGTTTCCGGTGATTGGAGCGGACGGTTTGCCAAAA
The DNA here is from genome assembly GCA_947468255.1 of Chitinophagaceae bacterium. Taxonomy (GTDB): domain Bacteria; phylum Bacteroidota; class Bacteroidia; order Chitinophagales; family Chitinophagaceae; genus Ferruginibacter. Next base: position 4,259 of record CANIMM010000225.1, read on the forward strand.
CCAGCCGTAAGCCGTTTGCTAAAAGCAAGCCGCAGGTTTTTCTGGGGAACCGGCTTGAGTGTTTCATCTTTTAAAATCATCCAATAACCCTTTGTTCCCTGCTGAATGGTGCCGTCAATCACATTAAACCCTTGGTCATACAATATTTTGGCTCGGCTAAACTTTTTGAAATCTTTGGTGGTCACGTAATAAATTCGGTGGTTGTACTTTTCATCCCCGTTTTGCGTACCCTTCAAAAATCTTCCGGGAATGGTGGTGGACCAATAAATCATATATTGTTGCGCTTGCTTATCATAGAAAATTTCTGGCGCCCAGCAATTAAGGGCCTCCTTCTCCGATTCCATTACAGGTAGGTATCGCTGCTCGCTCCAATGCAATAGGTCGCTGGAACTTGCATATCCAATCCCTTTTTCATTCCAACTCACGGTCCATACCATGTGAAACAGTCCATCAACCCCCGTGATAATACAAGGATCCCGCATGAGCTTGTCCTTGCTTATCAAAGGCTGTAAAAATGAACTGTCGCCTTTGAGTGCCGTAAAACGGTAACCGTCCCTGCTCCAAGCCAAGTGTAGCCCATCTTCCCCATTGTTTTTAAAATAAGAGAACAGCAAAACGGAGTCTTTTCCCCTGTTTTGCTGCGCCTGCACCACCATTCCTATCAATAAAAATGACAGTACGATGGCTGCAAATACTACCATTTTAATCCGTTTTTCCATGGACTTTGTTTTTTATTGAATCGACTGCTCAAAACAAGTGTCGACTGTTATCAATTACAAAGCCGGTGTGCAATACAGGGGAAAACCCCAGATTTTGCACACCGGACAATGATTTTTCTATTTTTTTACCGGAATGATGAGGTAACTGTACTGATAGTCCTTGTAGGGCAATCGGTACTTTACAAGCGGCAACTCTCCCCAGCTATTGATGCCCCCCA
>CANIMM010000226.1 GCA_947468255.1 Chitinophagaceae bacterium
AATGACGGCTCTCAATATCTTGGTCCATTTACTTCCGTTGGAAAAGTAAGGGAGCTACTTGAATTTATTAAACAAAATATTCCACTTCGCAACTGTAAGCTTTCATTAACTCCAGCCAATATTGAGAAAAAGAAATTTAAAGTATGTTTGGAATACCATCTTGGCAATTGCAAGGGTCCCTGCGAAGGATTGCAATCATTAGAAGATTATAATGAAGGGATTGACTCACTGAAAAATTTATTAAAGGGAAACCTGTCGCCGGTGATCCAGCATTTTAAATCTGACATGCAATATCACGTTCAGCAACTTGAATTTGAAAAGGCAGCGGTAGTCAAAAAAAAATTGGAACATCTTCAAATTTACAAAGCAAAATCTACCATTGTAAATGAGCGGACAGGCACAGTGGATGTATTCAGCATTTTAGAAGAAGGCGATACTGCTTATGTAAACTATTTAGCCGTTAACAATGGAAGCATTGTACTCACCAAAACGATTACACTTAAAAAGAAATTGGATGAACCTGCAGCTGAAGTATTAAGCTTTGCAATTGCCCAATTAAGGGATACTTTTAATAGCGAGGCGAAAGAAATTATCATTCCCTTTTCCATTGAATATCCAGAAAAAGATATTGCCATCAGCATACCTCAAGCGGGTGACAAGAAAAAATTGTTGGATCTTTCTGAAAAAAATGTCAACTACTTTAAAGAAGAACTGAGGAAGAACAAGATGCTGCTATTGGAGGATAAAACTTCTGAGCAGATCATGGATGTATTAAACCAATTACAAAAAGATCTACAACTCTCCTCCATCCCTACACATATTGAATGCTTCGATAATTCCAATTTTCAGGGTAGTTACCCAGTATCAGCAATGGTGTGTTTTAAAAACGGACAGCCCAGCAAAAATGATTACCGCCGCTTTAATGTTAAAACAGTAACAGGAATCAATGATTTTGCTACCATGTCGGAAGTGGTTTACCGGCGATATAAAAAGTTAGCGGAAGAACAACAACCCTTTCCTCAGTTGGTAATTATTGATGGCGGAAAGGGCCAGTTAAGTGCTGCCATGGAAAGCATCCAACAACTGAACCTAGAAGGTAAAACCACCTTGGTTGGACTAGCAAAAAATGAAGAAGAACTGTTTTTTTATGGTGACCAGCAGTCTATTAAATTACCTTGGGATAGTGAAAGCCTGAAATTAATCCGAAGAATAAGGGATGAGGTTCACCGCTTTGGGATTACCTTCCATCGCAACCAACGTAGTAAAGGATCGCTTACCAATGAATTAGAACAGATAGAAGGAGTGGGTAAGGCCACCATTGAATTACTTTTAAAGAAATTTAAATCTGTAAAAAAAATAAAGGCCGCTGGACTAGAAGATCTTTCAGCAGTTGTAGGTATTTCAAAAGCAACTTTGATAAAAAAATTTGTTTCGCAAAATAAAACCGATTTGGAAGCTACCGACCTTTCATCCAATGTATAATCATAGTTTTTAGGATTACACTTTAAATAGAACAAGTAGAGGGAGTAAAAAAAGGAGGGGCCTGGATAAAAATCCAACCCCGTTTAAAATCCAATATCCTAAGATAATCCACAAAACTAGGCAGTTCCAATCAGCTCACCTATACCCTAAAGTGCTACTTTTTAAATGACGCTTTTATTTATTCAATGGTGATGTTTAACCCAAAAAGGGAACAAAAAAAACCATTCATTGCTGAATGGTTTTTAATATAAAGGGTTGTTACTATAAGGTAATGTTTTCCACTTTAAACTTCAACATCCCTGCTGGCACTATTACTTCGGTAATATCACCAATCACCTTACCCAGCAGCCCTTTGCCGATAGGGGATGTAACAGATATTTTTCCCAGTTTAAGGTCTGCTTCTTTTTCAGAAACGATCTGGTAAGTTGACTTCTTTTTAGTGCCAATATTCGTTACCGTTACCTTAGTCAGTATAGATACTTTAGAGGTATCGATATTGGTTTCATCTAAAATCCTAGCTGTTGCAATGATGCCTTCCAAGTATTTTATCTTAGCTTCTAGCATTCCCTGGGCTTCCTTAGCAGCATCATATTCGGCATTTTCTTTTAAATCCCCTTTTTCCCTAGCCTCCGCAATCGCCCTGCTTGCAGCCGGACGTTCCACACTTTTCATCTGATGCAATTCCACCCTCATCAGCTCAAATGTTTCTTTTTTTACATAATTCGTCCCACTCATAACGCTTCTTTTTATAATAAAGAGAAAAAAAATACAACGCCTCAGGGTTTTGCCTAAGGCGTTGTATATACCACAAATATAATCAAAAATTTAAATATCCAACTTTTGCAGAATTACCTGACCCATTTTATAGAATGCCTCATGGCTATACCCAGCAATATGTGGAGTAATCAGTACGTTGGGCTGTGAATTTAAAAAATCCAATTGCTGCTGCTGTAAGCTGGTCAAGTCATTTAGATTTTCATTCTCCAACACATCTAAGCCAGCGCCAGATATTGCCCCCTGCTGCAAGGCATTAATCAATGCCGCCGTATCTGTAACAGCTCCCCTACAAACATTGAGAAAAATTGGCTTTCTCGCCAAAGAATTAAAAAATACTTCGTTGGCCATGAACTTCGTTTCGGCAGTTAATGGCACATGAAAACTAATGATGTCAGCATATCGACATACCTGTTCAAAATTTGCTTCTTTAATATAACTATTTGCAAAGCCGAATTTGTACTTATCGAAGGCTAACACCGTAACATCAAAGCTCGCCAGTAATTTAGCAAAAGCGCTACCTGCATTTCCAAAACCAATTATGCCGATCGTTTTTCCGGTCAATTCTGTTCCACGATTGGCATCCCTAATCCATTTTCCCTGTTTGATTTCAGCAAAACTTGAACTGATATGATTCAATAAATTAAGCGTCATTCCAAGGGTATGCTCCCCCACTGCATTGCGGTTTCCTTCGGGGCTGCTTTCACACTGGATGCCTTTTGACTGGGCATAGGCCACATCAATTAACTCCATTCCGCTTCCCAAACGACCAATCCATTTCAAACAGATAGCCTGGTCAATAACGGGTTGGTCAATCTTTAAGCGGGTGGTTACAATCAACCCATGAGCAGTATCAATACAATTCAATAACTCTGGATAAGTAATCTGAGGTTGATACAACACCTCAAACCCTTTTTCCTGCAAACTGCTGATCAATGAATCATGCACTTTAGCAGTTATTATTACTAATGGTTTTTGATCACTCATGTTGAAAGATTCAGTTGCTTAACAGTTTATCAGAAAAGCTAAAGTAAATAGTTAAAATGCGCTTTCCAAAATCAAATGGCTTCATTTTTAACCTGCAGCAATAACACTTATTTCTACATTGGCATTTTTAGGCAAGCCTTTTACAGCTACTGTTTCGCGGGCAGGAAAATCGCCTTCAAAATATTTAGCATAAATGGTATTTACTTCGCCAAATAAATCCATGTCACTCAAAAAAATGGTTGTTTTAACTACATTTCCAAAATCCATATTAGCAGCTGCTAGAATTGATTTCAAGTTCTGCATCACCTGATGCGTTTCTTCAATAATATCAGTATTGGCAAGTTCATTGGTGCCGGGTTTTAAAGCAACTTGTCCGGATACAAATAATAAATTATCTGATTTCACCGCCTGATTGTAAGGGCCAATTGGCTCCGGCGCATGAATCGTATGAATGATTTGTTTGCTCATGGTCACAGTTTTCTTTGATGAAAAGCAAAGATATCTTTTATCAACTACCTATTTTTGTAAAAAACCGCGCTGTCCACTTATGGCCAAAAATAACATCCTTGGTTAAAATCTGAGCCAATGAGTACTTTTGCTGAAACTGCAGCGCGATGGCCAGTAAAATTACAACCCATTGAATACTTTTTGGCACTATACAATGTATGAAGTTGTCCGATTATTCAAAAAACTAGCAAGCCTATGAGTGTCATTTTAAATATAGATACTGCAACCGATATTGCCCATATTAGCCTTTCAAAAGCAGGGATACTGTTGGATTCGTTGACCAATAAGGACCAAAAAGACCATGGCAGTTTTTTACAGCCTGCCATTCAACAACTGCTGAAAAACAATTTTATTTCAATACAGGAACTGGATGCGATTGCCCTTTCAGCAGGACCAGGCTCTTATACAGGATTACGAGTTGGGATGGCCAGTGCAAAGGGATTATGTTTTGCCTTACAAAAACCCTTGATTACCATTAGCAGTTTAGAAATAATCGCCTATGCTGCGATTTTGGAAGCACCCCTTCAAAAAGACAGTACGAAAGTATTATTTTGCCCAATGATTGACGCAAGGCGAATGGAGGTATTCACTGCTTTGTTCAGCCCAGAACTTGAACCCGTACTTGAACCAACTGCTTTGGTCATTGACCAGGATTCATTTGGCAAATATTTATTAGAAAATAAAATTTTTTTTGTGGGAAATGGAGCAGCGAAATGGGAACTCATTTGCAAAAATAAAAATGCCCTTTTTCCCTCGAATGAAAGTAACCCCTTGGCAATGAATAAATTATCTTTTAAAAAATACGAAAACAAGGATTTTACTGACCTTGCCTACAGTGAACCTAGCTACTTAAAAGAATTTTTTGAGGGTACCAAACCATCATAATTGGCCCTATTTCGTATTTTTTAAGCCCAAATCGAATAAATATATTTTTTATGTATATAAAATAGTTTGTATCTTTGAGGGCACAATTAAACTAAATATCTATGACAAACGAAACAGCTCCAAAGAAGCAAGATGCCGTTTTGCAGCCAGCTTCTAAGACGGGGACCATCAAAATTGATTACTACAATGTGAAGAAGGCAGCCCTAATATTAAGGGCACTCAACCACAAGTTGCGTCAACAATTGATAAAACTGATTGAAGACGAAAAGAAAATTACAGTAACGGAAATATATGTTCGACTAAAATTAGAACAATCCGTTGCTTCGCAACACTTGGCTATTTTAAGGAAAGCGGGTATTGTAAACACGCAACGTGATGGTAAGTTTATTTTCTACATAATCAATCATAAAAGAATTGATGAAATAAGTGAATTGGTAAACGAGTTGGTCGCCTAATTTTTAAAAAATCTTGGTTTGAAGCGGATGTTATCTATAACATCCGCTTTTTGTTTTTTACCTTTGCTGCTTCAAATTAACAATGCATGTACATAC
>CANIMM010000227.1 GCA_947468255.1 Chitinophagaceae bacterium
ATTGAGGGAGCAGATTATGATATTAATTACGATCTAGGAACTATTAAGGTAACCAATCAAGCCATACTCAATGCAGGTTTGCCCGTGCAGGTAAATTTTGAAAACAATGCGGCCTTTGGAATGCAGCAAAGAAATTATACGGGCTTACGGATGGATTATCTCGCCAAAAATAAATTGAAAGAGCAGTTATCCATTGGGGGTACTGTAGTGCGTTTGGGTGAACGTCCATTTTTTACTAAAAATAATATTGGCGAAGATCCGATCCGAAATTCGATGTATGGTCTTGATGTGAATTATAGAAAGGAAACGCCTCGGCTTACAAAATTGCTCGACAAACTTCCTTTTTATTCAACTACTGCCGCTTCCACTATGAATGCTTATGCAGAAGGTGCTTTTTTGCAACCCGGCCATGCTCCCCAAATAGGAAAAGGTGCTGCAGGAACCGTTTATATTGATGATTTTGAAGGTAGCAAATCGGGTATTGATCTTCGTTTTCCTGCTATCAGTTGGGCAATGGCATCTGTACCACAAAAGGCTACCGATGCCAATGGTAATTTGCTTTTTCCGGAAGCTATTTTAAACAATGATATCGATTACGGAAAAAAAAGGGCGAAGTTGGCTTGGTACCAAATTGAACCGGCCTTGCAAGGATTTAAGGGAGTTAATAATCCCTTAAGCGATAATAGGGCTGAGCTGAGTGATCCAAGAGCTCGTCTTGTAAAACAGAGCGAAATATTTCCCCAGCGAACCACCGATTTTGGCCAAAACCAGTTGATAACTTTTGACCTTGCTTTTTATCCGACTGAAAAGGGACCCTATAATTACGAATCCTCTGCACTGTCGATAGATGTCAATAATCATTTGAAAAATCCCAAACAAAAATGGGGTGGTTTAATGCGCAATATCGACCAGACAGATTTTGAAACTGCCAATATTGAGTTCATCGAATGCTGGGTTCAGGATCCCTATATTAATACTACGCTTAGACCAAATGCAGATAAGTCAACCGGTGGTAAATTGTATTTTAACCTCGGTAATATTTCTGAGGATATCCTCAAGGATGGTAGAAGGTTTTATGAAAATGGTTTACCTACGCCTACTGCTCCATCTCAGGTTGATAAAGCTTCGGTATGGGGAAGGGTGCCACTCAATCCAATTCAGGTTACCAATGCATTTAGCAATAACGCCGCAGATAGAAAATTTCAGGATCTTGGATTTGACGGAAACAATGATGATTCTGAAAAAGTGTTAAGGGCTCCTTATCTCGCGCAATTGCAAGGAACGGTAAACAGTGCTGCTTATCAAGCTGCAGTAAAAGATCCTTCGGCAGATGATTATATTCATTATCGAGATGCTGCCTTTACTGGATCAGATGGTATTGTAAAGCGCTACAAAAACTTCAATAATCCAGAAGGAAATTCAAAGGTGAATGATGGGTCTGCATTTTCTTCAGCCGCTACCTTATACCCGGATGCAGAAGATTTGAATAGGGATAATACCATGAATGAAACAGAAGAATACTTTCAATATATAGTGGATATCAAACCGGCTAATGACCCGTCCATGCAGATTGGCGTGAATTATATTGTAGATAAAAAAATGGTCAATATCAGTGGCTTGCCGGATGGAACGAGCAGGATAGAAACATGGTACCAATTTAGAATTCCAATTGGGGCTTATACCAACAAGATTGGAAATATTCCTGATTTTAAATCTATCCGTTTTATGAGGATGTTTCTGACGGGATTTGATAATGAGGTGGTGATGCGTTTTGGTAAATTAGAATTAACGCGAAATATCTGGCGCAAGTTTCCAAATAAAATTGATTCTTCAGGTATCTATTCTCCCATTACTACCAGCGCTTCATTGAATATCAATGGCGTAAATATTGAGGAAAATGACAAACGAACTCCATTGGCTTATCGAACACCGAGAGATATTCAACGCCAGCAAATACAAAGCAATAATGGGGTGAACCTTTTACAAAATGAGCAAAGTATGTCGCTGCAATTTTGTGGTTTAAGTAAGGGTGATGCAAGAGGTGTACAACAAACATTTGCCAATCGGGATATTCGTCAATATGGTAAATTGTCGATGTATATTCATGTAGAAAATAATGTAAAAACTTTTAACAGTATTAAGGACCGCGATTTGAATGCAGTAGTCAGAATCGGGACTGATTTTGTAAGTAATTATTTTGAAATCAAAATTCCCTTGTATGTAACGCCTTTATCCGCCAATTTATTAAATCCAAATACCGACGCATATAATGATACCCTTTGGAGGGCAATCAACAGCTTGAATGTTGACCTGAGTATTTTGCCGAAATTGAAACAGGAAAGAAATATCAGGGGCATCTCAACGAGCATTTACCGCAAGTTGCAATCCAACGGACAAACCTATTCCATATTAGGTGATCCCAATTTAGGAGAGGTAAGGGGGATATTGATAGGAGTGGAAAATACCAGTAATAGCAATGCCTGCGGCGAAATGTGGGTCAATGAATTGCGACTCAATTCGATCAATGAAAATGGTGGATGGGCTGCTATGGCTAGAATAAATATGAACCTGGCAGACTTAGGTACCATCACAGGTTCAGTGACTACACATTCTGCTGGTTTTGGAACACTCGAGCAAAGGGTCAATGAACGCTATCGTGATAATTTTACCCAAATGGATGTGGCGGCCAATATAGAGTTGGGTAAACTATTGCCCAAACAAGCAGCCATTTCTATTCCGATGTTTGCCAGTTATTCTCAAGCAATTAGTAAACCGGAGTACGACCCTTATGATTTGGATATCCGGCTAAAAGATAAGTTAGGCTCATCCCCATCAAGTAAAAGGGATTCTATTAACAATGCTGCCGTTGATTTTACCAGTACCAAAACTTTGAATTTTACCAACGTTAGAAAAAGCAGAAACAGTAAAAAGAGTCCAAAAATTTATGACATTTCTAATGTAGATGTAAGTTATTCCTATATCAATATTATTGCCCACAACCCATTGATTGAAAACAATGAGGTAACGCGTCATCGAGGTGGCATTGGGTACAATTTTGCACCACAGCCAAAATTTATTGAGCCACTTAAGAAAATTCCATTTTTAGCTAAAAGAAAAACCCATTGGTTTGATTTGATTAAAGATGTCAATCTCAATCCGATGCCTTCGCAGATAAGTTTTAGGGCAGATATTCACAGGCAGTTTGGTGCAGTTAGGCCAAGATCTGTGGGCTCGGATAAATACAAAATCCCAGAGACCTACGACAAGTATTTGACCTTTCAGCGCGACTTTATTTTTCGTTGGGGATTAACCCGTTCCATCAATGTAGATTTTACTGCCAACAATAATTCACGGGTAGATGAGCCGGCCGGCAGACTGGAAACCCCACTCCAAAAGGACAGTCTTTGGTCCAATTTATTGAAGGGGGGAAGAAATACCTTGTACAATCATACTGCCAATATTTCTTACACCCTTCCTACTGCAAAGTTTCCTTTGCTTGAATGGACTACTTTCAATATAAAATACCAGGCTACTTATCGTTGGGTTGGGGCATCGCGCTTGGCTGTGGAGTTGGGCAATATTTTAGAAAATGGACAAAGCCAGGAAGCAACGGCTCAGCTTGATTTCACTAGATTGTACAACAAAGTAAAATTCTTCCGCGCCATTGAACAGCCTAATACGGGACAGGCAAAAAATAGGGAATTTACTAGGGATTCTATTTTCAAATCCATCACCAAAGCAGGGGTTACCACCAAAAAATTTAGGCGTATCAAAGTTACCAAGGTAAAAGATCCTAATTACTTGCCCAATGTTGGAACAATTGGAAGAGTATTTGGCAAGTTGATCACCAGTGTAAAGCAAATGAATATTTCATTATCGGAAAACGCGAACACCCGTTTGCCGGGCTACCTGGATAGCACGCAATATGTGGGTCAAAACTTTAGAAGCATGCAACCCGGTTTTGATTTTATCACAGGAAAGCAACCAGATGCCAACTGGCTCAATAATGCTGCACAAAAGGGCTTGATTAGTGCAGATACTTTGTTCAACAGTATTCTGCAACAAAGCTTCGACCAACGGTTAACCTTAACCGCACAAGTAGAACCGGTAAGAGATTTAAACATTAGCGTGAATGTAAATAAAACATTCAATAAAAATTATTCAGAATTATTTAAGGATACTACTGGCACAGGAAAACAATTCAGTCACCTAAGTCCTTATGGTGGGGGTGGATTTGATGTAAGTTATATTTCTTACAAAACATTATTTGGAAAATTTGATCCCAATCAAATTTCGGCGACCTTCCTTACCTTCCAAAATAATCGGAAGACCATTTCTCAAAGATTGGGCGCATTGAATAAGTACAATGATGGCAGACCATTGGAGGCGAATGGATATGCTTATGGATATAATAAATATGCCAATGATGTATTGATTCCGGCATTTATAGCTGCTTATTCGGGCCAGGATCCCAACAGTGTTGGTTTAATAAAACAAAGCAATTCCAACATTAAGTCAAATCCTTTTAGCAAGATTATACCCAGGCCCAATTGGAAACTAGATTATAACGGGCTAAGCAGGGTGAAGGGCTTGGAAAAGATTTTTACCAATGTTACTTTATCTCATGGGTACAATGGAAGTTTAAGTATGAATGGATTTACCTCCGCATTATTATACCAAGATGTATCTCGCTATGGATACCCCTCTTTTTATGATACCATTTCAAGAAATTATATTCCTTATTTTATGTTGCCCAATATTACGATCCAAGAGCAGTTTGCTCCGTTGGTAGGTATTGACATGATGTTTACCAATCAGTTTCAGTTTAAAATTGATTACACCAAACAAAGAACCCTTAGTTTGAGTTTGGTTGATTTTCAGTTAAGCGAAACAAGGAGTACTGAATTTGCCATTGGCGCCGGTTACCGTAAGCGCGGACTTAAGTTATTTGGCGGATTAAAATTGCCTAAATTTTTAAGCAAGGAAGGCACCGGCAAGTTGGACAATGAGATCAACTTCAGGTTCGACTTCAAAATCCGGGACAATGTAACAGTAAACAATCGCTTGGACCAGAATTCCACCTTACCAACAGGAGGAAGCAAAGAAATTACCCTTTCGCCTACCGTAGATTATTTTTTAAACAGCCGGATCAATATCAAACTCTTTTTTGACCAGCGTAGGGTA
>CANIMM010000228.1 GCA_947468255.1 Chitinophagaceae bacterium
AACAGTTCCAATTTGCCTGCAGTAAAAGGGATATCCCAGAAAATAATACCGGTTGCTTTATCGTACAGCTTTCGATCACCTACTTTAATGCCATTTAAAAGAAGTTCGGCTGCTTCACAATTGGTATAGCAAACCACTCTTATTTTATCCTTTTCTTTATAATTCCACAAAGCAGCTGCATTCATGGAAGGTTTGGCTTCTTGTTGATAAGGATAGGTTCCAATATAGGCAGTGGGCGAAGTAGCCCACAATGCTTTTCTAAAATAGCCACGGGGCTTAAGATTTCCGGACAAATCAATTTGACCAGCCGTTGATCCCCTAGTGGGCCATGTTCCCGACTCGCCTAAAAAATCATATCCTGTCCATAAAAATTGCCCAAGGATATAATCATTATCAGCAACCGCCTTCCAGTCTTCTAAACTACTACCATTTTCACTGCCGTAAAAAATTCTATCCGGATAATTTTTGTGATCCTGTGCATACCTGCTTTCAGTATAATTATACCCTACTACATCCAATGCCTTCGGATAATCTGTTTCGTTTGACATGATTGGTGCAGCCAAAGCTGCAGTAGTTGGCCTAGAAGGATCAAATTGTTTTACGATCGACACCAATTCTTTGGCAATAATACCCATATTTTCCGCCCTTGGTTGGGAAACAATATGACCTGCTCTGTGCTTCTGACGAATACCCTCCTGGTTTAAAATGGGGTGCGAATAAGGATCTTGAGGATAGTCAATTTCATTGCCAATACTCCACATGATTACGGATGGATGATTTCTATCACGGCACACCATGTCTTTTATATCTCTATTATTCCATTCCAAGAAATACGTTGCACTTCCTTGTAAGCCCGGCTCTCCGTTATTCCAACCGGTTAACCATTTATGCTTGGGGTATTCCCATTCATCAAAGGCTTCGTCAATTACCAAGATACCCATTTCATCACAAAGATCGTAAAGGTAGGGAGCCTGCGGATTATGCGACAAACGAATGGAATTACATCCCATCTCTTTTAAAATTTTGAGTCTACGTTGCCAAACCTCCTTAGGCACGGCTGCACCTAGGGCACCAGCATCATGGTGAATGCATACCCCTTTCAATTTTTCAGACACCCCATTTAAGGCGAAGCCTTTATTGGGATCAAAATTGATTTTTCGTATACCCACCCTCGTTGTAGTTATATCAAGCAATTCTTTTCCTGAAAGAATGGTAGTTTCAAGCCTATACAGATAGGGCGCATCTAAAGTCCATAACACCGGATTTGAAAACTTTATGCTTTGGCTTATTTTATTTTTATCCGTTACCTGAGAAGTAGCAACTGTGGAGGCTACCTTTTTTCCCATTGCATCAAACAACTCTTGCTTTACAATGACCGGAATAACTGAACCATCCCTACTTTTTGTATTAATGATATTGGTTTCTATTTTAACGTTGGTACTGGCTCCTGTTTGCTCTGTAGTATAATAAACGCCCCACAAATCAATATGAACCGGCTGGGCATACACCAAATAAACATCGCGGTAAATTCCAGAACCTGTATACCAGCGTGAATCAGCATCTTCGGTATGATTCACCTTAACAGCTAAGGTGTTTTTCTCTCCAAATTTAAGGTAAGGAGTAAGGTCGTACATAAATGAAATATATCCATTGGGCCTTTTTCCTACATTTTTACCATTGATAAAAACTTCGCTATTATTATAAACTCCTTCAAAATAAATGTATACTTTCTCTCCCTTCTTATTTAAAGGCATATCGAAACTTTTTCTATACCAGGCAATTCCTCCTGCTAAAAACCCAGTGCAACTTGAATTATTTTTACTAGCAATTCCCTCTACAGACCAGTCGTGCGGAAGATCCAAGACTCTCCAAGCGGAATGGTCAAGATGCTCAATTCCTCCATATTCGATATCTCCCAAATGAAAAGACCAATGATCATTAAAAAGAATTTTTTCTCCAAACCCTTGGGCAAATCCAGTAGAAGTTGCTTGCAGAATAATCAATAAAATACTTAGTGCAATAATATTGGTATGTTTCTTCATTTTTATTATTTAAGTTGATCAAATTGAACTTCTATACCGAAAGTATTGATTAGGACTCAAACTAAAAAATTTATTCAAAATAGCAAATATCCGGCTGAATAAAGCTAGAATAGCCATGGCAACCGACGGTTTTATAAAAACTGATACCTGCCTATTACTTGCAATGACAGCAAATTTCACATAAAAGCAATCTCTAAAAGAATCCTTTAATATAAATGCCGAGTATTTGAAACTATTTTACTATTAACCTATCAGTAATACAATGTATCTACATTTTATAAAAATCTAAAAACATTCATTGATGAATGAATGACCTATAAAGGTCCACAAAAATCAAAGACCCCTGCAAATACAGGGGCCCTTGCTAAAAGAGAATTTAATTTTTAACCTTTCACAAGGTCAAAAGAATTTTGAATGTCATTTTTGATATCTTCTATATGCTCTATACCCAATGAAATCCGGAGCAATCCAGGTTCTACACCCGCAGAAATTTGTTCTGCTTCGCTTAACTGTTCGTGAGTAGTAGTAGCTGGATGAATGATGAGCGTTTTAGCATCCCCCACATTGGCTAAATGGCTGATTAGTTTTAATTCGTTCACGAAATTATCAGCTGTTTGTTTTCCGCCTTTAATTTTAAAAGACAATACGCCACCAAAACCACGTTTTAAATATTTTTTAGCTAAGGTATTGTATTTACTAGTTTCCAATCCAGGATAATTTACATACTCAACCTGCGGATGCGCCTCAAGCCATTGAGCAAGCGCAAGTGCATTCTGCACCGTACGATCAACTCTTAGCGACAATGTCTCAAGACCTTGCAAAAACAGGAATGAGTTAAAAGGACTTAAAGCTGGGCCCCAAGTACGTAAGCCACTTACTCTAAGTCGGATAATATAGGCGATATTTCCAAAGGGACTACCTGCTCCAAAAATTTCCCAGAATTTCATTCCGTGGTATCCTTCATCTGGCTCAGTAAACTGAGGGAATTTTCCATTGCCCCAATTGAAATTTCCACCATCAACCACAATACCACCAATACTATTACCATGTCCGCCAATCCATTTAGTAGCTGCTTCTACTACTACATTTGCACCGTAATCAAATGGCCTGAAAAGATAACCTGCTGCACCAAAAGTATTGTCTACCACTAGTGGTATGTCGTGTGCTTTTGCAATAGCTGCAATGGCTTCAAAATCGGGAATGCTAAATCCGGGATTGCCGATGGTTTCTAAATAGATTGCTTTCGTTTTTTCGTCAATCTTAGAAGCGATGCTTTCAGGATTATCTCCATCAGCAAAACGAACTTCCACACCAATTCGTTTGAAGGAAACTTTAAACTGGTTATAAGTACCTCCATATAAAAAAGAAGACGATACGAAATTATCGCCTGGTAATAATAAATTGTGTAATGCCAAAAACTGAGCACTCATGCCCGAACCGGTAGCTACAGCAGCTACTCCTCCTTCCAAGGCAGCAACCCTTTTTTCGAACACATCGGTAGTAGGGTTCATTATACGGGTGTAAATATTTCCAAACTCTTTTAATCCAAAAAGATTGGCTGCATGTTCGGAACTTTCAAAAACAAATGAAGTGGTTTGATAAATAGGCACCTGACTTGCATGGGTAGTTGCTTCAGGATCATATCCGGCATGAATCTGAAGGGTATCAAAATGTAATGGTTTTGCTGACATGTCTTAATTTTTTAAGTGAAATGTATAATTCTATAAAAATAGTATACTTTACCTAATTAGCACAAATAAAGATGGATAAATTAGTATGATTTTGACAAAAGAACTGACATTTGGCTATTGTTAAAAAAATAGCATCATTTGCTTATATGACATTCCCTCTTACATCATTGACACTTATATCAATGGTCTTACATGAATTAGCTTAGTTGTAATCTAGTCTTTTGCTTTAGCCATTTCCAAGGCAGTGGTGGTAATGAAATATTTTGCTACTGTATTTGGGACTTCCCATTTAGGCAATGAATGATGCAAGAGGTAATCCGTAAAAACCTTAAAAGTAATGTCGCGCTTTAACTCTAATTCAGCAGGTATATTAATTTGAATCACCTTTCCGTCTTCTGACCAAGATATTCCAGGGAAATCTTTTTGAAGCTTAGCGAAGGACTTAACAAGCTGTTCTTTAAAATCCTTATCGCTGATATTCATTCTTTTTTGAATGCAAAGCCTTGGTTTGTTGCGCCCAAATGCTTGCTCGATCATCAAGATGCATTTATCTCCCTCTGCATACGCATTGCGAATATCATTTCCTCCTTTGGGTGTTGCGGCACGCCACTCAACATTCACTGCTGCATAAACACCCTTTACATTAAAAAGGATATTACCACTGGCAAATATTGAAAGCATTGAATCTTTCATATAAGGTGCTAGCGATAAAGGAATTTCGGGTAATGAAGTTGCAGCTGAAAACTCAGATTTGGTGAGATGCACAGCGCTGTGATTGGCGTCTAATACCTTGATATCTTTATTATAGTCGATAGCCTGTTCTGGAAATGATTTCCAAAATGCAAGGTCTATTAAATGGGTAGTTACATCAACCACGCCTTCTCCCTGCTGAAGCACATCGAAATACCAAGCTGGACGACTTCCCTTTCCACCTCTGTAAAAATGGTGAACACTCGATTCGTAAATGGCTGGGTGTT
The DNA here is from genome assembly GCA_947468255.1 of Chitinophagaceae bacterium. Classification (GTDB taxonomy): domain Bacteria; phylum Bacteroidota; class Bacteroidia; order Chitinophagales; family Chitinophagaceae; genus Ferruginibacter. Next base: position 4,711 of record CANIMM010000228.1, read on the forward strand.
TTTTTGTTCCGTTTGTCAGCTTTCCAAAAAGCATCGAATCCTGCATCAGCGATTGCTGCACTCGGTTAATGAGACTATATCGCTCTGTCATCATATCAAATAATAACAGTCCTTTTTGATCGGCTAACTGGTAACTTTTTTTAAGCCGCTCAAACCCCACTTGATTGATGACCATCGGTTTGTCAGAAAAAACATTCATTCCAGCTTGAATTGAATGCTCTATGTAGTCAATTTTTAAACGATTATTTCCTGCTAAGACAACTACATTGCCTTTCTTGTCTGCCACCATTTTTCGAGGTAGTCATTGCCAAAATAGATCTGCTCATTCCAATGGGTTGGATTTTCTTTGCGGGCATTAAAAGATTTGATCTGCCGCAGATAAGGCTCAATGGCATTTGTATCAGGCGCATAGACAAAAACAGTACTGTCCAAATAATCTAATTGATCATTTTGAGCCGCAGCAGCATGG
>CANIMM010000229.1 GCA_947468255.1 Chitinophagaceae bacterium
AAGAAATGTTACCTTTCGGAAATATCGTAAAACTACTATATTCAAAAACAACAAAAAATTCAGCAATCACACAAATCCTTTTATTCAAATATTTTAAAACCTTAGAAGCGTAATGGCCAATAGAATTGACAGAAGAAAATTTTTACAACTTTCAGTACTTTCAACCCCCCTGCTGGTTTCAAAAAAAAGTATAGCCAACGGAATCCATCTACCCAATATCCCTATTGTAATTTCAACCTGGGATTCGGGCATGGAAGTAAATGCAGCAGCATGGAAAATATTATCTACCAATGGCAGGGCCCTAGATGCAATAGAAGCAGGGGCAAGACAAATAGAAAATACCATAAACTGTTGTGTTGGTTTGGGTGGAAATCCTGACCGGGATGGAATTGTCACCCTAGATGCCTGCATTATGGATGAACAGTCCAATTGTGGAGCAGTAGCAGGATTGGAGCAAATCAAACATCCTATATCAGTTGCAAGAAAGGTAATGGAAAATACTCCCCATGTTTTACTGGTAGGCAATGGCGCCCAACAATTCGCACTTGAAAATGGGTTTTCAAAAGAGCCTGCGCAGCTTTCCGAAACTGCTGAAAATGCCTATCGGGAATGGTTGAAAAAATCAGAATACAAGCCACAAATCAATGTTGAAAAAAATAAAGGCAATGGGCCTTTTGCACCTAACTTTTTTCCTGATGGCAGTCCCAATCATGATACGATGGGACTATTGGCAATGGATCAAAAAGGCAATTTATCAGGGGGTGTGACCACCAGTGGAATGGCATTTAAACTTCATGGCCGGGTGGGTGATTCAGCTGGTATTGGTGCAGGCTTATTTGTAGACAATGAAGTAGGCGCAGCCACTAGCAGTGGCGTTGGGGAAGAAGTAATCCGAATATGTGGTACTCACCTAGTAGTAGAATTTATGAGGCAAGGGCTTAGCCCAGAGAAAGCCTGCAAAAAAGCAGTGGAAAGAATTGTAAACAGAGACCCAGAAAAAGCAAAAACACTTCAGGTAGGATTTTTAGCCATGAATAAAAAAGGGGAATATGGTGCCTATGCCATCCAGAAAGGATTTGTATTTTCAGTAAAAACGAAAGAAGAAAATCAAATACATGAATCAAAATTCATATTCAGCGCATAGTCTTTCCAAGCAAAAGTATATAGTATGAAATTCAAGCTAGAAGTAATCGGCTTTACCATCGAAAGTTGCCTAATTGCCCAGGCTGCAGGAGCACACCGGATTGAATTATGCGATAATCCTTCTGAAGGAGGTACTACTCCCTCCTATGGATTTATCAAAGCTGCTAGGGAAAAATTAACCATCGAACTGTATCCTATTATCCGTCCAAGGGGGGGCGATTTTTTATATAGCGAAGCTGAATTTGAAATCATGAAAGCCGATGTGCAACTATGTAAAGACCTTGATTGTAACGGGGTCGTTATCGGAATACTGCTACCGAATGGAACGGTTGATAAGGAAAGATGTAAGCAACTGGTGGACATTGCCTACCCAATGGGAGTAAGCTTTCACCGGGCATTTGACAGAACCGCTGATCCTTTTAAAGCACTTGAAGATATCATATCAATTGGGTGTGAAAGAATTCTTACGAGTGGGCAAAAACCTTCTGTGAATGAAGGAATGCAACTATTGGTTGATTTAGTGCAGCAGGCAAATAAAAGAATCATTATTATGCCGGGAAGTGGCGTAAGGGCAGAAAATATTGTAGCGCTTGCTAATCAAACGAATGCCTTGGAATTTCACACTTCTGCCAGAATAAACATTAACAGCAAAATGGAATTTATTAATAAAAGTATGAATGAACAGCTAATCACAGTAGCAGCCGATAGCAATGAAATTAAAAGAATCATTGAACAGTTAGAAAAAAATTAATCTGCAACCTGTATTTTAAAAGAGTATTTTTTATAAGGCATTTTTATTTGACAATTTATTTGCAGACAAGAATTCGCTTTTATAACAACTTACAAAGGCAATGCCAATACCAGTTAGCAAAACTGTCGCCGCAAATAATAACAGTTCATTGATGGCTGGAATCGCGGTATAGCTTAATGCGGAAACCCCCTGCACCATCAACAGTAATTCATTGATGATTACTCCGCTAACAAATATAAAAATCCCCCATAAAAATGACTTAGTAACCTTTACCAGCTCAAACGAAACAATATAGCCAATTATAAAAATACTAGTGACAGCCAATAGGACAAGATGTAAGTACCCAATAACGATGGGTCTAAACCCATAGGAAAGCTGACTCAACTGAGGATGAAGCGACCCAGATTGCAATAAAAGTTTGATGGTAAAAGCAATAGCTGAAAGTAGTAAAAGTATTTTTCCATATTTTGAAAACTGTAGCTTGATCAATGATTGATTTATAATAAAAACCCTTACCATTATTACCCAACCTAATAACTGTGCTACTACTGCTGCAACTATAATAATATAGACTGCTGTTGGAATTGGAAGCCAAAGAGCGGATAAAAAATAAGCAGGGAAACAAGCAAAACAAAAAAGAAAAAATACTGTTTTCATGCTTTTGAAGGAGGATTGAGCATGATCAAACTTTGAAACTAGCAACCCCATCCCAGCAAAAAAGAACCATCCATTATATTGAAAATGCAAAAATAAATAGACAGCCGCTAGGTACCAGTTTTGAACAGCAATTTTATTTGCCATTAGGTAAGCCAAACCAAAAGCTCCGATGGAAGAAATGACATTGAAAACTAGGGATGCTTTCAACCAAAAATGGCTGACCAACTTTTGATTCATGCTCTTTAGGTCTTTCCAATATAACCAGGCAAAGTAATAGGATACTAAAATAGACAGGGTAGAAAAACTGATAGAGAAAAAACCATAGCCTTGCAAAATAAAACTCACCAGCATTCCGTATGCGGCCAAACAATTAGTAAATAAAATCCACCGGTATTTTGAAATAACCGACTCCCCCTTTTTTAAAGCAAGATAATGAACTAATAAAACAAAAAGGGTTTGGGTTAACCATCCAGCAAAAGCAAAATGAGAATGGCTGTGCAGAAAATGTTTCTGCTGGATAAATGGCAGATAAAAAGCAATTTTATAACGAAGAACAACGCCCAAAAAAGCTACCACCATCAAATTAAAGAAAGAAATGGTGAGCCACTTACGTAAAAAAACACTCATTAATTTTTACTTATTTTTCTACAAAATAATATTAAAATAACTTACGCCATTGTGACCTCAATCATATTTCGGCAGTAAACCTTTCCTTTTTTTATCACTAACTCCCCTTTCGTATGCATATGACGCATGGTTCTTATAACCGTCTCAACTCTTAACCCCGTCATATCGGCAATTTGTTGTCTGGTTAGGTTAAGCTGGAAATAATTTCCACAAAAGTTTTTATTTTCCGATTTAAGGTGATTCAAAATAGTAGCAATTCTTTTTTCGGGACAATGGGAGGCAAAAGACTTAATAATTGAAAATTTAAAACGCAATCTTTTTGAGAGCAGTTTTGAAAAGGCAAAATGAATATCACTATTATCCTGAAGTAATTCAATAAAAGTAGATTTGTGCAATCGGATGACTACACAATCCTCATTAGCAATTGCACTAGCAGCAAAAGGAGCGTCATCAAAAAGTGGAAATTCCCCAAAAGACTCACCAGGTTCCACCATTGCATGGATACATTCCTTTCCTTCCTCATCTATATTGCCCCATCTAACTGTGCCACTAACTAATTGGTGATAAAAAAAGCAAGATTGGCCTTCTCTAAATATAGTATCCCCAGCACTTATTTTTTTGAAAGCTGCTCCCCAGGACAATAGCAAGTCGATATCAATCATATGGTTGGATTAAAGAGTAAACTGAAAGGCCAAAACTATACCCAGCAATGATATTCAAATATGATTTACGTTAACAATTGATATGATTGTACTCATATTTACAATGTCACAGTATGGATATTTTGCTAAAAATTGACAACTCCTGTCACTGAATGGCTGATTTTACAAGGGTTTTACTTATTCGACGGATTTTAAAAAAATTTCAGATGGCAGACTTTTTTTATGTGTTGAATGTTATGACCAGACGCATAAAAATATATTTCATCTATGAGTAATCTTGTACAAATAAATTCACTTATTTAACATTAAATAATTATGAAAAAACTGATTTTAATTACTATGATTGCGGGCATTTTATTTTCATGCGGCAGCAATGGAAATACAGAGAATAGTACCGCTGAAAATTCAACTGGGAGTGTAAAAAAAGCAGATCTAACCCCCGCTTACGATCCACACAGAGGAGAAGGGAAATTTACCAAAGTGGAAATAGGTGCCACCTTAGATGTTTCCAAAGCAACAGGCGGTAAAAAAGTATATGATGTAAAATGTGGTGCCTGTCACAAACTCACCGATGAAAAATTGGTAGGCCCAGGCTGGACAGGCGTTACTTCAAGACATGCACCGGAATGGATTATGAATTTTATTACCAACACGGATGCAATGATTACAAAGGATCCAAAGATGCAAGCTCAGCTGGAAATATGTCTGGTACGCATGCCCAATCAAAGTCTTACGGATGACGATGCAAGAAACCTGCTTGAATTTATGCGGAAAAATGACGGCATAAAATAGAGTATACAATTAAAATTTAATGTACCTATTTAGCAACTAATAATTTATAGTACTTAATCAATATAAAATTTTATAAAATGAATCAAATGAAAAAATATGCAGCCAGCCTCCTGGCACTAATATTGATACTTAGTATCCAGTCGTGTAAACCCAAAAATGTAGGATCCGCTGTAAGTGGTGATGCAGCCTCCAAAACCTATGTCGCACCAGGAAAATACGATGAATTCTATAATTTTGTTTCCGGAGGATTTAGCGGACAAATGAGTGTATACGGAATTCCAAGTGGAAGGCTTTTAAAAGTAGTTCCCATTTTTTCTGTTGACCCTGAAAATGGTTACGGCTATTCTGAAGAAACCAAACCGATGTTAAACACATCGCACGGATTTATTCCTTGGGATGATCAGCACCATTTGGACCTTTCACAAACCAATGGCGAAATTAATGGCCGCTGGATATTCGCCAATGCCAATAACACCCCAAGGGTAGCTAGAATTGACCTATCCACATTTCATACTGCAGAAATTATTGAACTTCCCAATA
>CANIMM010000230.1 GCA_947468255.1 Chitinophagaceae bacterium
AAATAGTTAGATTAAAAAATAAAAGAATGTATACACTTTTATTTTTAATGGTGTCGATAATGTGTATTTTTTTGGCTTGGATCATGGTATGTTTTTTTAGTTTTTAATGGCGATTAGGGTATACAGGTTGAGTAAGGAGTTTACGAGTTATGACCCGCAAAGGAGCCAGGGATGAATTTGTCAAACAATTATCTGATTGGGAGGTCGGAGGAAAAAGCGGTGTAAGGAAAGATACAGAAACAGGGCAAGTCAAGCATTTCATAGTAACAAAAATAGGTACGTGAAAAATAAGGAAAGGAGGCACTGGTATGCCATACGCACCAAATCATCACGCACCTATGCGTTCAAATAAACCTTGGATTTATGCGCGTATTAGAGATTACCAGTTTCCTTTCGTAGGCAATATAGTTTAAATATATGTAACAAATTAAAATAAATTAAATATGTTAGGAACTTGTGCAGAAGGTAATGAAGTAGGTAATCGCTAATAGCACCCTCAGTCTATAAAATCTCCTATTGGGTGGAATAAATTTCGAACAAACACTTGTTAGTAGTTTGGTTTAACCAGCAATGCTGATTTGCTTATCATATCAATTTTTGAAACTTATCATAGCGAAAGCACATTATTCAGCTAATAGGTTATGATTGTAAGACGGATGACAGTTTGTTGCCTGTTGGAAAGATAGTATAAATGGCAGGGGCATATTAAAAAACAGCCGCCTATTCTGCCACCGAACAGGCATAAAAAAACCTGAAATCCAATATAGTATTGCATTTCAGGTTAAAAGGATGCTGTAGGGGGAGGGATCGAACCTCCACGGAGCGGTTAGTTGTAACACAAAGTTGAGTGGTCGACCCTGGTCGGACCAGTATTGCTACTGGCTCGGCTCTATGCTATATTTATCCCGTGATCTCCACCCCCGAGACAAGGGGGCATGTCTGCCAAAAATTTCATCACCCCACAGTATTGGCTGATTGATTCTAAGCGCTAATAATGCAAATCTACACAATATGCCTTTATTTTAAAAATAATTTATAAAAATTTTAATAAATATAGATAATTGTCAAATATATATCCTTATATTTGAAATAATATTAAAATTGCTTGACTATATGGCTACAAAATTGAATCTTGATAAATTAGATCTTCAGATTATTCACGAGATGATGGAAACTGCTGAAATTTCTTATGCAGAGCTGGGCAAAAAATTATTTGTCAGCGGAGGCACTATTCATGTTCGTATCAAAAAGCTACAGGAATTGAATATAGTCAAAGGTACCCGATTGAATGTAGACCTTCGGCTATTGGGATATGATATTACCGCTTTTGTGGGGATTTATCTTGAAAAAAGTTCTTTATATGATTCTGTAGCCAAGGAATTGATGGCCATACCTGAAATTGTACGATTGAATTATATCACCGGTAACTATAGCATGTTTATTGAAATTGTCTGTAAAGACATCGCCCAATTGCGCACCGTATTGCATGATGAACTCCAGAAAATAAAGGGGATCGATCGCACCGAAACTTTTATTTCTCTAGAAGAGGGATTTACCCGCAACGTACAGGTGGCCCCGGTCCGGTAGGTAGTTAATTACACAAGGCCTATCTATGAAGTGATACTGGATAGGCTAATTAGGAATCCCCCCTTACATCTACTGCATCTCTCAATCCATTTCCCAGCAAGTTAAAAGCAAGCACCAGCAACATAATGGCAAAGCCTGGTATAATCGCCAGCAAAGGTTGATGCGTGATAATAAAATTGTAGTTTTCTTTGATCATCAGTCCCCAACTGGGTTGGGGAGGTTGTACGCCAATTCCCAAAAAACTCAAACCCGCTTCAATCATGATGGCAGTGGCAAAGTTGCTGGCTCCAATCACTAGCACCGGCCCCAGCACATTGGGTAGTATATGCCGGAGGATAATTCTGCTGTCACTAAAACCTAGTGCCCTAGCTGCTTGCACATATTCCAACTCTTTTATTGCCATAACCTGGCCTCGAATTAGGCGGGCTACACTTACCCACATCGTTAATCCAACGGCAATTAATATCTGCCAAAAACCCTTTCCAACTGCCATCGTGAGAGCAAATACCAGCAATAAAGTGGGGATGCTCCAGGTGACATTGATCAGCCAAAGAATGATTGCGTCTATTCGCCCACGGCAGTATCCCGCCACCGATCCCAAAAAGATTCCCAGTGTGAGTGAAATGAATACGGCAATTAGTCCTACCCCCAAACTTACCCGGGTGCCGATCATCAGTCGACTGGCAATATCTCTTCCAAATTTGTCCGTTCCCAACCAGTAAGTCTTGGTTACTAGGAATTGAGAAATGGCTAGTTCGGGTTGATGCTGGGTAAGCTGATGAATGGAATAATACTGAATGATCGAAGTATCTTCATCCACATATTTGTTTACGCGTAGCTCATCTTGGTGAATGCTGTAACTGCTAATGGGCAGGTAACGGTAGTTGCTGGGTTTACCATGGATCAGTTGGTTAAACCAACTAACAGGGATTTGTTTTTTATCCTGTATTTTTAAAAACAGTTGTGCATAGCCGGGGCTTTTTGCCTGTATCTCGACAGTTTGCAAATCTGCATTGGGTGAGCCATCCGGTGCCAGCAGGTATCCAAAAATTGCGATGCAAGTAGCCAGTGCAATAATCACCAAACCAAGCAGGGCACCCTTGTTTTTTTTAAGGCGTTTCCAAGTTTGATTTGAAAAAGAAAATGAATGGGAGGGCATATCTTTTTGGATTGATTGATATTATTTAACAGAACGTTCCTTCCAAGTATATTTCCCAAATTTGCCCAGCCATCCCGCAATCACCGTATACAAAATATGAAAAGGTTGGGCAATGGGAAACCACCAAAGCAGCTTGGTTTGATTGAAAAATTGAGCAACAGGATAAAGGAAAAATAGCTCAATGACCGTTTTAAATAAAAGCAATACAAAATACCATTCCATCATGGTTAACGGATATTGAAATACCGAAACCATCTGTTGGTTCACTAAAGCTACGAAGGGAATTGCCAACATCAGCACATTTAAAAAGTATACAATGATCAATACAACAAAAATCCTTTTGTCATCAAATTGATCCGCCTTGCTTGCCCAGCGGATACGCTGGTTCAAAAATTGTTGGATCGTGTTTACAGGATTGGTTTGTACAATCACCTCCTGACTTTTTAAATATCCTATATCCTGAGGAAATCGCTTGTAAATCTTATGGAGCAATAACATGTCATCTCCACTAGCAATGTTATCGATTCCTTTGAAACCATTCACTGCTATGAATGCCTCCTTTGTGTAGGCAAGGTTGGCCCCGTTGCACATACTGTGAAATTTTTTGTGTACGGATGCACCGGTAATTCCTTGTAAGGTCATGAAGTCAAGCGACTGAAAAATTTCTATCATTCTATTGCTATGTCGGATCAGTACTGGCATCACTATAAATGCAGGTTTTTTTGTTTCATAAAATGCAGCAATGGTGCTAAGCCAATTGGCAGGAAAAATACAGTCTGCATCTGAAGTAACAATCAGTTCGCCAGTTGATTGCTGTATCGAAATTTCAATGGCCTTTTTTTTATACGAATTGATCTCATTAGCGGTTACAAAATCTTGTAAGGAAATCAACTTCACATTTTCTGCGGCATAACTTTTAATGATTGCAGCCGTGTTATCGGCAGAGTGGTCATCAACCACCAGTACTTCAAATAAATGCTTTGGGTACGACTGGTCAATGATTGAGTTTAGGCAGTCGGCTATATTTTCTTCCTCGTTTCGAGCAGGGATAATAATAGAAATTTTTGTTTGCAAGTTTGCATGGCTTGCTGCTTTGAAGTCGGGGATGCTGAGCCAGCTTTTTCGGTAGTAAATAAGCAGTGCCGAGTAACACAGCAGCAATACCAATGTGATGGTGAGTATAATAGTTTCCATAATGATCTGCTGCGGGCTTTGATTCCGGCAGTTGTGCGTAAATTAATACAATAAAAATAGTGTCCAATAAAGCCGCCCACCATGCTACCCGATGGATGATTCTAAGTAGTAAAAATAGTTGTAAAAATTGCAAATGAATCATTATCTTTATATAGTTGTTTAAACAACTATATGCCTAAGAACCAATTTAAACGCGGAGAATTATACAGTTTTATCACTGGCAAAGCAAGTACGGCGATTGCTCGTAGGCTGCAGAAAAATTTTAAGCAGGCGGGAGTGGACATTACCATCGAGCAATGGAGTGTATTGTATCATTTGTGGAAACAGGATGGGCAGAGCCAGCAGCAATTGTGCGATGCTACTTTTAGGGATAAACCTAGTATTACGCGCTTGGTAGACAACCTGGAAAAATTGCAACTGGTTACAAGAGTTGCCAATAAGGATGACCGAAGGATCAATCGGATTTATCTTACCCAGCAGGCCAACCTATTGCAAGCGCAAACAATGGAGTTGGCGAATCAAACTTTGAATGAAGCATTGGAAGGGGTTAGCAACGAGCAAATAGAAATAGCCAAGGAAGTGCTGCAGAAAGTGTATGACAACCTTACTCCCTCTAGTACGCTCTAAAACCAATAAGAAGCGGAGCATTACCAAAAAGGGTGTGCAAATGGGCGCTATTGAATACGATAGTTTTAAATTACTTGATACAATTATTTAGATAATCTTTTAAAAAAATCTTCTCTTCCCCGAACCATCGGGATGTTGGAGGAGGCTTTCATTTTATGAATACATCTACCGCAACAACCTCATCCCTAAAAGGTGGTGAATGGTTAATCAAAGAAAGTAATGCAATAGAAAGTTTTTCGCCCGAAGATTTTAATGAGGAGCAATTGATGGTGAAAGAAATGTGTTTGCAGTTTCTGCAAACAGAGGTTCATCCGGTGGCCAATCGGATTGACCAGTTGGAGCCGGGCCTGATGCCTTCTTTAATGGTGAAGGCAGGAGAACAGGGACTGTTGGGTGCTTCAGTGCCAGAAGCATTGGGCGGACTGGGAAAAGATTTCATCACTTCCACCCTTGTAAATGAGGGACTCGGCGGCGGCTATTCGTTCAGCGTGGCGATTGCCGCCCACACAGGAATTGGCACATTGCCCATTTTATATTTTGGTACCGATGCACAAAAAGAAAAATATATCCCCAAGCTTGCCAGCGGCGAATGGAAGGGTGCC
>CANIMM010000231.1 GCA_947468255.1 Chitinophagaceae bacterium
CTGTCTAAAATAAGGATCCTTAAGGTCCTTGATAAAGCGGATTGCTTCGCCCGTACTTTTCATTTCTGGCCCCAGTTCCTTGCTCACGCCCGGAAACTTATTAAAAGAAAAAACAGGTTCCTTAATGGCAAAGCCCTTGAGTTTTTTCTCGTATTTGAAGTCCTTGATTTTAGCAACTCCCAACATTATTTTGGTAGCGATGTTCAAATAAGGAATCTGGTAGGCTTTTGCAATAAATGGGGTGGTACGACTTGCTCTTGGATTTGCCTCAATCACAAATACATTGCCATCCTTGATTGCAAACTGGATATTGATTAAGCCTTTAATGTTAAGAGTTCTGGCGATTTTTTCTGCATATTCTTCCATCGTATGAACGATCAAGGGCGATAAATTAAATTCAGGCAACACGGCATTGCTATCACCACTATGAATACCTGCCGGCTCGATATGTTCCATTACTCCCATGATATGGAAGTCTTCTCCATCAAAAATAGCGTCAATCTCCGCTTCTTGGCAACGATCTAAAAAGTGATCGATTAAGATTTTATTACCCGGCAAATGTTTGATTAAACTTAAAATGCCCTTTTCCAAATCCTCATCATTGAGCACAATGCGCATACGCTGACCACCGATTACATAACTTGGTCGAATCAATACTGGATAGCCAACTTTTTTTGCCACTTCAATTGCTTCATCTGTATCATAAGCCGTTCCGTAGTTAGGATAAGGAATACCCAATTCTTTTAAGGTATCGCTAAATCTTCCCCTGTCTTCCGCTATGTCCATACTGTCGAAAGAAGTGCCTATAATTTTGATACCTTTTTCATGTAATTTTTTTGCCAGCTTCAGGGCGGTTTGTCCACCCAATTGCACAATCACCCCTTCAGGTTTTTCATGCTCTATGATTTCCCACAAATGCTCCCAAAATACGGGCTCAAAATATAGTTTATCCGCAATGTCAAAATCGGTCGATACGGTTTCAGGATTGCAATTCACCATAATCGCCTCAAATCCAGCTTCTTTTACAGCCAGCAAACCATGCACACAGCAATAATCAAACTCAATGCCCTGGCCAATTCTATTAGGACCCGAGCCCAGCACGATGATCTTCTTTTTGGAAGAAAGTTTCGACTCGTTGGAAAGAATCGCTGCACCTCCGTCTGGAAGAGCGGTGGGCGCTTTTTCAAAGGTAGAATAGAAATAAGGTGTCTTTGCTTCAAACTCTGCACTGCAAGTATCCACCATTTTGAAAACCCTGGTCAATCCCATTGCTTTCCTTCTTTCATAAACTAGTTCGCCATTTTCTTCATTCATAATGCGAACGATTTGCTCATCACTAAAGCCCAATAATTTCGCTTCCGTCAACAATGCATCGGGCAGTGTTTTCAAATCGTATTTTGCAATCTTTTTTTCACAATCGCAAATTTTTTGAATCTGATAAATGAACCAACGGTCGATGCCGGTGCTTTCACATATTCGCTTGATACTGGCTCCCGCCATTAGGGCATCTTTGATCCTAAATATCCTGTCCCACTTGGGTATTTTGATATACTCAATCAATTCGTCTGCATGCATCAAACTTTTTCCGTAATACCCCAAGCCTACTGCCTCATTTTCTAAACTTTGACAAGCTTTTTGAACCGCTTCGGCAAAACTTCTGCCGATGCCCATTACTTCTCCTACGCTTTTCATTTGAAAACCTAGGGTATCATTAGCTCCTTTAAATTTATCAAAGTTCCAACGGGGTATTTTTACAATTACATAATCTAAGGCTGGCTCAAAATAGGCCGAGGTGGATTTAGTAATCTGATTTTTTAATTCATCTAGATTGAAGCCCAATGCAAGTTTGGCGGCTATTTTTGCAATCGGGTAACCGGTAGCCTTACTCGCTAATGCAGAAGACCGACTTACCCGCGGGTTAATTTCTACCACCACCAATTCTTCTGTTTGTGGATTCAATGCAAACTGAACATTACAACCACCGGCAAAATTTCCCAGTGCCCGCATCATTCGGATAGCTGTGTTCCTCATATCCTGGTAAGCGGTATCACTCAAAGTCATGCAAGGTGCCACGGTAATGCTATCACCAGTATGCACCCCCATTGGATCAAAATTTTCAACTCCGCAAATAATTACTACGTTGTCATTAAGATCCCTTAATAATTCCAGTTCAAACTCCTTCCAACCCAAGACTGCTTTTTCTACCAGCACCTCATGAATAGGAGAAGCGGTTAATCCATTATTGAGCGCCTCATCCAATTCTTCTTTTTTGAAAACGATGCTTCCGCCACTTCCACCAAGGGTAAAAGATGGACGAATCACCAATGGGAAACCAATTTCCTGCGCAAATTCCTTGCCCTCTAAAAATGAGTTGGCGGTTTTGGCCGGACAAACTGCGATGTTCATTTCGATCATCCAGTTGCGAAATTTTTCCCGGTCTTCGGCTTTATCGATTGCTTTAATATCCACACCAATCATCTTCACTCCATATTTTTCCCATACTCCCAATTCATCGGCTTCTTTGCAAAGATTAAGTGCTGTTTGTCCGCCCATGGTAGGTAATACGGCATCAATCTGATTTTCTTCTAAAATTTGCTCGATGCTTTCTACAGTCAGGGGCAGTAAATAAACTCTATCTGCCATCATGGGGTCTGTCATGATAGTTGCCGGGTTACTGTTAATTAAAATAACCTTAACGCCTTCTTCCCGAATGCTCCTAGCTGCTTGTGTACCCGAGTAGTCAAATTCACAGGCCTGACCTATCACAATAGGACCGGAACCTATAATTAATACTGATTTAATTGATTTGTCTATTGGCATATTGTATTTTGCTTCTTTTGTGGCGTGCAAAAGTAAAGAAAAAAGAGCAGTTTCAGGAAGGTTGTACCCAATCGATTCATATTAATTTATTTCTAACAACTGCGTTCTTATTTGAGCATTGTAAAGTTAGCTTATAGGAAATGCTTCAATGGCGGCCATGAATATGCCCCCATTTATAATTCCCTTGCATTCCTGCACTTTTTATGAATTAAATTTGCCATTTATTAATTTATTTCAAAATAGCTAGAATGAAATTTGCTTTGATGAGTATTTTGCTAATGAACTTAGTCTCCTATTCCCAGGTATTTCCAGTAAAAAATTACCCGAAAGGGTATTTCAGTTGGCCGGTAGATGCCAAAATAGCCCTGGCGGCTAACTTTGGAGAATTACGACCCAATCATTATCATATGGGCCTTGACTGCAAATCAGATCAAATGGAAAACAGGTCAGTGCTGGCTGCGGCAGACGGCTATATTGCCAAAGTAAAAATTGAACCGCTTGGTTTTGGAAGATGCATTTACATCAATCACCCCAATGGCCTCACCACCTTATATGCCCATCTCAATGATTTTTATCCCGCATTGGAGCAGTATGTTACTGATCAACAATATCAATTAAAAAGCTGGAAAGTGTTTTTGGACCTGCCTGCAGGATTATTTACTGTAAAAAAGGGGCAGTTTATCGCAATCAGTGGCAATACAGGGGGTTCTCAGGGGCCACATGTGCACTTTGAAATAAGGGATACCAAAACAGACAAGGTGTTAAATCCCTTGCTGTTTGGATTTCCGTTAGCGGACAATATCGCTCCGGATATTCTGCGACTAGCCGTTTACGATAGAACTGTCAGCACCCATGAACAAAATCCTCGATTGTATCCTTTAAAAAAAGTAAATGGCGTATATACTACTAGCCCTTCGTTGCTGATTGTAAACACTGATAAAGTAAGTTTTGCCATCACTGCTTTTGACCGTTACTCAGGCTCTACCAATAAAAATGGTATCTACCAGGCAGTGCTATCCGAAAATGGACGTCAACTTACCGGCTTCCAGCTGGATAGCATCAATTATGATGAAACACGTTATCTCAACGCGCACATCGACTACAAACTTCACAGTAGTGGCGGTCCTTATGTGCAGCACCTAGGCAGACTTCCCGGCTATCCTAATGGAATTTACCATGGCCTTAGTAGAGATGGTGTAATTGACATTGGAGACGGTTTAGTACACAATATAAATATTGCCGTAAAAGATGCCAATGGCAATACATCCCTATTGCAATTGGATGTTCAAAAAAGTGAATCAAAACAAATAAAAACACCCGCTGAAATAAATCCGGATGATCAACAAAGGGAATTTCGTCCGGGATTTATTAATGTTTTTGAAAACAAACAAGTTCGGTTTTATCTTCCCGAAAATGCTTTGTATGATTCGATTCGCTTTACTTTCAAGGAAATTATCCCAGCACAAGGAAATCCCATTTATCAATTGCATAATGGTGATATTCCTATTCATAGTCTTTTTACAATCAACATAAAAAATCCTACAGCAAGCTTTCCCAACAAAATGGTGATGCGCCGTTTCTGGGGGGATAAAGAGGGGTATTCAAAAGCGGAACATGTAACCATGGGGTATGATAAAGACTGGTACAAAGCCAATTTTAGGGAATTTGGCAATTTTCAACTGTTGGAAGATACCACTCCCCCAACAATAACTCCCATTGGGATCAGGGAAGGCATGAATATCGGTAAACTAAATCGGCTTGCATTTGTAATAAAAGATAATACCAAAGAATTGGAGAAGTTTTCCGCCTATCTTGATGGCAAATGGATACGTTTTAGCAATGATAAAGGCAGTGCATTTATTTATCGGCTAGATGAACATTGTCCACCTGGTGCACATGAACTGAAAATAAGTATTGAAGACTGTGTAGGAAACCGATCGGAAAGAACATACCATTTTACAAGATAAGGGAAAAGATGAATGAGCGATTAGTAATTGCCCATTGACCATTCACCATTGCCAATTCA
This sequence comes from Chitinophagaceae bacterium, assembly GCA_947468255.1. Classification (GTDB taxonomy): domain Bacteria; phylum Bacteroidota; class Bacteroidia; order Chitinophagales; family Chitinophagaceae; genus Ferruginibacter. The sequence continues at coordinate 4,847 of CANIMM010000231.1, forward strand.
CCATTACCCATTCACCATTGCCCATTCACCAAACCACCCAACACCATGACTACATTAACAACAGGCAAAAAAGCACCCGCCTTTAAGGGGCTAGATCAAAACGGCAACAAAATATCCATTGCCGATTTCAAAGGAAAAAAGCTGATCCTTTATTTTTACCCAAAGGATGATACGCCGGGATGTACGGCCCAAGCCTGCAATTTGAGGGACAATTATACTGCCCTACTTAAAAAAGGATTTGCGGTAGTAGGGGTTAGTACCGATCCAATAAAAACGCATAAGAAATTTGAGACCAAATA
>CANIMM010000232.1 GCA_947468255.1 Chitinophagaceae bacterium
CCCCTAAAGGTGTTGAAGTGCCATGTACATTGATATAATCAATATCTTCTGGTTTCATTGCTGCATCTTTTAGGGCTGTATGCATTACATTTTGAGCACCAAGTCCCTCTGGATGAGGAGCGGTAATATGGTGAGCATCTGCTGAAGCGCCGCCACCTGCAATTTCGCAATATATTTTAGCACCGCGTGCAAGCGCATGATCCAAGCTTTCCAAAATAAGGGCACCGGCACCTTCGCCTACCACAAACCCGTCGCGGTCCTTATCAAAAGGCCGACTAGCTGTTGCAGGATCATCATTTCTTTCGCTTAAAGCCTTCATAGCATTAAAACCACCTACCCCAGCAATACTAATTACAGCTTCACTTCCCCCCGTGAGAATGATATCTGCCCTGCCCAACCGAATGTTATCAAAGGCGTCAATAATCGCATTGGTAGAAGAAGCGCAGGCGCTAACTACTGCATAGTTGGGTCCCCTAAAACCATGACGGATTGATATTTGCCCTGCGGCAATATCAAGGATCATTTTGGGAATAAAGAAAGGATTAAACCGTGGAGTACCATCACCGGAAGCAAAGTTGAGCACTTCTTCCTGAAAAGTAATTAAACCGCCAATTCCACTCGCAAATATTACACCTACCCTGTCAACATTTACATTATCCTTATTAATGCCTGCATCTTTTACTGCTTCATCGCTGGCTATTAGGGCAAACTGGGTAAATCGATCAATTTTGCGGGCTTCTTTTCGGTCTAGGTAATGGGTGGCATCGAAATCTTTAACCTCGCAGGCAAATCTGGTCTTAAATTTAGAGGCATCGAATTGTTTAATATAATCACAGCCATTAACCCCATCAGATAAAGCCTGCCAATATTCAGCAACGGTTTTTCCTAATGGAGTAAGGGCTCCCAATCCGGTTACAACTACTCTCTTTAAATCCATAAAATTTGCCTGCGATGATTAAAACAGAGATGACTACTTAGCGTGCTCTTCAAGATAAGTAACAGCCTGACCAACAGTGGTAATGGTTTCAGCTTGCTCATCTGGAATAGAAATGTTGAATTCCTTTTCAAATTCCATAATTAGTTCTACGGTGTCCAAGCTATCGGCACCTAAATCATTAGTAAAAGAAGCTTCCGGGGTAACCTCGGCTTCATCTACACCTAATTTGTCAACAATTATTTTCTTTACTCTTGTTGCAATGTCTGACATAATTATAATATTTAGTTAATCAGGTGCAAAAATATACTTTTTGAGATAAATACAAAGAAATATAAGTTTTAATAAAATTTATTCTACCATCCTTCTTCAAACAGGGTGCACAAAACAGCAATTTGCAGTCAGTAATTTAAAATATTTACATAATTAGAAGCTCAAAACTTATTTTTTTTAATACGTTATTTTTATCAAAAACTCAGCCTAAAACTAAAAATATGTATTATAATTTATATATGTAAATCCCTAACTAAGCAAAAAATAGTAGCCGTTACTATAAAAACAATCGGAGCAAAAAAAATGAAAAATGGGAAGGGGTTTTTATATTCAGTGCCACTTCACACATACATTTAAAAGAAAGATTTCGCTATATTGTGACATGGGCTTAAAACAAATAGATCATGGAAGCAAGGAATACCAACAAATGGTTACACTTCGTTTTGAAATAATGCGAAAGCCGCTAGGTCTATCATTTTCACCAGAAGAATTGGCAAAGGAAAAAAATGACATTTTGATTGGTGCATTTGACGAGGATGAAATGACAGGATGCTGTATCCTAACTGATATTAGTAGCGGCAGCGTGAAACTCCGCCAAATGGCAGTGCTAAAAAACATGCAAGGAAAAGGAATCGGAGAAACGATCATCCAATTTGCAGAAAATATTGCCCGGGACAAAGGCTACAAAACTTTAACGATGCATGCCCGTGATACCGCTATTGGATTTTATGAAAAATACGGCTACAAAGTAGAAGGAGCAGGGTTTTTAGAAATCAATATACCCCATCATATTATGAAAAAAAAATTACGATAAGTTTGTAGGCAACCCAACTTGATATTGCAGCAAGTTAAAAGATTGTTTACTTTTTAATTTTTTCGGCCAATACTTTTCTTGCCATGGGAATCTCCTGTTCCAAAAAAGCTTCTTTTGGAACGATGAAGAAAGATCTTGAATCAAAATATAAATGAAAAAAATGCGGACTTTCCATTGTAGCCGTAAATTCTTTCCATAACCAGCTTCGGCTCCCTTTCTCATTTTCAATAGTAAATTCGTCCTTGCCGAAAGTTGCCTTCAAACGCTGCTGAAAAGTACTCGACATTTTATAAATGGTTAAGGGTAATAAAAACCAAAATGCCAGCATCAACGCAAACCATAAAACAGAACTCACTAAAAAAGCCATGGGTGAAACCTTTTTTAAAAAGAACAATCCTGCGGCAATGATGGAAAATACATTTACCAAAATGATCATTACCTTAATTTCCGGCCGGCTAATAAAATGATAGCGCAGCGCTTGGATTACTTTACCTTTATTGTAATTAAAAAATTGGGAAGTCATAGCGCAAATATACTCAATAGCTGAAAATGAACATAGCCAATTTCAGCCAGTAAGCTACCTATTGCATTCTATCGGAAATTGTGATAAAGCCAATGATGCGCTGAAAAATTAGCAAAGCCCCTCATTGACAGGTTTTTTTAGCGTTCCTGGCCAATATGCTCGAGTTCCGAGGGGATAAAAAAATGATGAATTAAAAATTTAAATACCGCAAATAATTTATTTTCGTATAATTAAAATAACCACTCCTTACTTGCCAGCAATTATCTATTACCTATCCTTTCCTTTTATTTATCTATTATCTTTATTGCCATTCCGTTTACTCTACTTATTATCGGACTTGCTTTACCTGGTATTGTTTTATATAATCGGCTACCGCAAAAAGGTGATTCTTGCTAATTTAACAAACGCATTTCCAGAGAAAACGGCCGACGAAATCAATGTCCTTCACAAGGAATTTTTTCGATATTTCTGTGACCTACTACTGGAAACATTTAAAACCCTTACGATTAGCCGAAAAAAAATGCTAACCCATTGCAGTTTGGACCCTTCAGCGAAGCTCCTTTTTAAACAGCTGGCAGCGCAAAATAAAAGTATCATCATTGTAATGGGGCACAAAGGCAATTGGGAATGGGGGGGCAACACATTCAGCCTAAGCTGTGAACACCAGTTGTATGTGATTTATCATCCCTTGGAAAATAAATATTTTAACTCCTTAATTTGCCGCATGAGGGAAAGGTTTGGCACTAGGCTCATCCCTATGAAAGACACTTTCAGAGAAATGGTAAAAAACAAACCTTCTTTAACAGCCACTGCATTCATCGCCGACCAATCTCCCAATCCTGCAAAGGCCCATTGGATGAATTTTTTGAACCAAGACACTGCAGTATTTACCGGTACGGAGAAAATAGCACAAAAGCTCCAATATCCCATTGTTTTTGTATCTGTTAAAAAATTGGCAAGGGGTTATTACACCCTGCTAGCCGAATGTTTACAAAATCCCCCCCATAATAATAAAGAAGGGGAAATCACTGAAAAACACACCAAAAAGCTGGAAAAAGACATTATTGAACAACCCGAAACCTGGCTTTGGACACATAAAAGATGGAAACATCAGCGGATGTAAACACTAAATAAAGTAACTTGCAAACTAAAAAATCTAATAATGCTCCTAGGGAAAGACCTAATATTAGCCACTAAACCTTTTGCAAAAGAAATAAGAGCCAGAAGTTGGTTTCATACCATTTCTACATTAACCCTATTAATTTTATCACTAGTGGGCACCCTATTGCTTCCGATACTAGCTTTGAAATTAGCTTGCAGTGTTTTTGCAGGTTTACTTTTGATCAGGGTGTTTATCATTTATCATGATCACCAGCACCATTCCATTTTAACTAATTCCCCAGCTGCAGAAGTAATCATGACCATTGTTGGAATGTACATGCTCTCTCCTACCAGCATCTGGAAGAGATCCCATGATCACCATCATAAGCACAACTCTAAATTATTCAGTGCAAGTATAGGATCTTATCCAATCGTTACTAGAAAAAAATACCAGGAGATGACAGGGACTCAGAAATTTACCTATCTCGCCATACGCCACCCGCTTACAATTTTGCTTGGCTATTTTTCCATGTTTATTCTTGGGATGTGTGTGCGGTCATTTGTAAGCAGCCCCCGCAAGCACTATGATTCGCTCATTGCATTGATATTGCATGTTACAGTGGCTTCGCTGCTATTTATTTTTATCGGATGGCAGGCTTGGTTTTTTATGTTTTTTTTACCCTTTTTCATATCTTTAGGAATGGGGGCTTATTTATTTTACGCCCAACACAATTTTCCTGGGGTAGAGTTTTATGAAAATAAAAATTGGGTATACGAAAAGGCGGCGCTTGAATCATCCAGCTATATGAAAATGCATCCCATCATGGAGTGGTTCACTGGTAATATTGGGTACCATCATATTCATCACCTAAATTCAAAAATCCCTTTTTACCGTTTGCCCGAAGTAATGAAAAAAATCGCCGAGCTGCGAAACTGTAAAACCACTTCGCTTTCTCCCAAGGCGGTAAGCGAATGCTTCAAATTGAAAGTGTGGGACCAGGAAAGCAATCAAATGATTGGAGTAAGGGGCCTTCCCTAATTTGTCCGCACATTTTTTTAAAATCCTATGGCCGTAATAATTTTAACAACCACTAAAAAGAAACGATGGAATTTACTGCCGCACAAATAGCTAGTCTCCTCAATGGTGTAATTGAAGGAGATGCCAATGTTACAATCTCCAAATTATCAAAAATTGAGGAAGGGGTTCCTGGATCTATTTCTTTTTTATCCAACCCTCATTATACGCAATACATTTATGGCACCAATGCGTCTGTTGTAATTGTCAACCATTCACTCGTACTAACGGGTCCTGTCAGCGCAACTTTAATAAGGGTAGAAAATGCAGGAAGCGCTTTTGCCCAACTACTGGACATGTACAACCAAGTAAAATTGGATAAAAAAGGTATTTCAAAATTATCTTTTATCTCTGAGAGTGCTACAGTGGGAAACGATATCTATGCAGGTGAGTTTTCGTTTGTAGGCGAAAATGCA
>CANIMM010000233.1 GCA_947468255.1 Chitinophagaceae bacterium
GGATTTTCTCAGTGGACTGAAGTAAAACCAATTTCGATCGAAATAAATGAACGATCGTCCGAACAGTTGAAAAAAGCCGCACAAGTATTTCAAGAAGAAATATTTAAAAGAAGCCAGCTAAATTTACCAATTCAGCAAAGCATTTCTCCATTAAAAGAAATACAAACTGTCATTATTCTGACAGAAGCCAATATTCAATCCCTCCATCTTTCAGAAAGAAATGAATTGTCCAAGCTCGATAAAACTGAAAAAGAGGGTTACAAAATAAAATTTTTCAACAATAAAATAATCATTCTAGGGCATGATGATAGAGGTTGTTTGTATGGAGTAGGTAAACTAATGAGAGAAATGAAAATTCTCCCTAACCAATTATTTATCCAAGCCAATTTTCAGCTTTCCTCCTCCCCTGCTTATCCGATTCGTGGACATCAACTGGGGTATCGACCTAAGACCAATGCATACGATGCCTGGTCGGTTGCACAATTCGATCAATACATTCGTGACTTAGCCATTTTTGGAGCCAATAGTATCGAAATCATGCCTCCTCGAACAGACGATGACGCTAGCAGCATTCATATGAAATTGCCGGCAATCGAAATGATAAAAGAACAATCCCGCATCTGTGAATTGTATGGACTAGATGTATGGATGTGGTATCCCAACATGGGCAAAACTTATTCCTCGCCAGATTCTATCAAGGTGGAATTAGCAGAAAGAGAAAAGATTTTCAGCACCCTTCCTAAATTAGATGCACTCTTCGTACCAGGAGGAGATCCGGGAGATTTAGAACCGGACGAATTATTTGATTGGCTTGCAAAAGAAGCCAAAGTCCTTGTCAAATACCACCCCAAAGCAAAAATTTGGGTTTCACCACAAGCTTTTAAACCCAGTAAAAAATGGTATGCTAATTTCTATAAACATGTCAACAAACAATATCCTTGGTTTGGAGGAGTAGTCTATGGCCCATGGATTAAGGCAACATTGGAGGAAGTGAAGAAGAATATAAATCCAAAGATTCCTATCCGGCTGTATCCAGATATCACCCATAATTTTTCATCCCAATATCCTATTCCAAATTTAGACATTGCGCTTGCGATGACGCTAGGACGAGAAAGCATCAACCCAAGACCAACGGATGAAAAATTGATTCATAATCGCTATGCTAAATTGGCTCAAGGTAGTATCAGTTATTCTGAAGGTACCAATGACGATGTAAATAAATTTATATGGAGCGATCAAGATTGGAACCCAACAACTCCAGCAATAGCAACGCTGCGCGATTATGCAAAATATTTTATAGGTTACGAATATCAAGATGCAGTAGCTCAGTTGATTTTAGGATTGGAAAAAACGTTTCGAGGACCTTTGATTAGCAATTCGTATGTTCAACAAAGTCTTCAGCAATGGCAAGCATTAGAAAAAAATGCCCCCGCTCAGGTACTCTCCAATCCGCGTTTCCAAAGTGGACTCATTCGAGCTTACTTTGACGCGTATACGCAACGACGACTACTGTACGAAATGAATTTAGAGGGATTAGCCAAAAACACATTGGAATCTAGAAAAAAGGGGCAATCCCTGGATGCCATCAATGAAGCAAAAAGCATTTTAAATAAAGCAACTCCAGCGGCCATCTCACCAGAATTAAGAGAAAGATGCATTGACCTAGCCGATTCACTTTTCCGGAGTTTTGGTGCTCAGCTTACCATTGCAAAGCACCATGCGGCTAGTGGAAGGGGGAACTTTATCGACAACATAGATATCCCATTGAATGATTCGCCTTGGCTAATTGAACAGTTAAACAATATTTTAAAACTGGAGAAAGAGTCCGATCGGGATCAAGCAATTGAAAATATTTTGCACCGCACTGATCCTGGACCTGGCGGATTTTATGATAACATGGGCTCACCAGAATCATGGAAAAGAATCGTTGCAAAAAAAACATGGCAAGAAGATCCTAGTAGCCTTGAGTCTCCAAGGGTTAGTTTTGGAGTAGGCTTAACAGGTGTAGATTGGGTGCATGAAATTATAGCAAAAGGATTTGAAGGCAAAACCACCCCACTTGCTTGGATGAATCAGATCAATACATTGTATGAAACTCCACTAGAAATGGTGTATGATTCATTGGATCCGGAAGGAAGTTACTTGATTCGCATAGCCTATACCGGTAGATTCCGTTCAAGCGTTCAGTTAATGGCAGATGGAGTGCTGATTCATCCATATATCAGAATGGGTAAAAAGCCAATAGTAGAATTTCCACTTCCTACAAAAATCACTAAAGACGGGAAACTGCGACTAACATTTTCCTGCGGACTAAAAGTGGATGGAGAAGGTGAACGAGGCACCCAGGTGGCTGAAATTTGGATAATCAAGCATTCAACGCTTTAAATCAATTGATCCGCTGAATATTGTTCATTTAACTTCTATAAGACTTTGATTCGTAAAATCAATGTAGGCTAATCGAATTGAGTTATATTCATTACCAGTTATTATTTTTTAACACAAGGAACAAATAATATTCCTTTACTTAAGAAGCACCAAACCATACGTTCATTTATGAAAAAAAAAACTTGCTTGCTGATTGGTTGTATTGTTTTGATTTCAATTGTTTCTGCGCAATCGATTAGATTAAAAAATGATAATTTAAATCTGGTTGTTTCAGCTAGCGGACAAATATCAGAGATATCTGATCCATCAACGAATAAAAACTACTTGGCTGCTGGCCAGCAGGCTCCATTACTAAAAATCAGGGTTGCGAATGAATGGGAAGAGTCGAATATGGCCAGTTTCTCAAAGGAGAAAAATACCCTTACCCTTAGTTTTCCTATCGCTAAAGTTGTTGCCACTATTAAGATTACCCAAAATAAAACTCACTTTGTTTTCGAATTGATTCAGCTAAGTTCAAAAAACAAAGTGAATGCAGTTATTTGGGGACCCTATCCAACAAGCATCAATAAAACGATCGGCGAAGTAATTGGAGTAGTAAGGGATGGAGAATTTGGCATCGGGATTCAATGCTTAAATACAAAAACCATTGGAGGAATTCTGAAAAATAGTGAGGGAGCAGATGATTCTCGTGGGTCTGTTGCAATTAAACAAGAATATGGGAGCAGTCTGCAGGCATTTAGTCTTGATAGATCCAAGGCAAGGAAGATAAAAGTTTGGGGTGAAAATTATCCCGATATGCCCGTGGATGCTATCCCAAACGAGACCACCATTGGTTCGAAGATTGCACTGTTCGGCTGTCCGGAAAAAGAAATACTGAGTCGCATTGGTACAATCGAGCTTAAGGAAGGGCTTCCGCATCCAATGATTAATGGTGACTGGATAAAACAATCTCCCGAAACAGGCCGTGCATATCTAATTTCCGATTTCAACGAGACCAATATCGACGAGATGATTGCTTATACGCATCAAGCAGGATTGGCATCGTTGTATCATGAGGGACCTTTTCAATCATGGGGGCACTTTGTTCTCGATCCAAAAAGTTTTCCCAATGGAAATGCAGGAATGAAAGCTTGCGTAGATAAAGCTGCAAAGATTGGTTTGCATATTGGCGTTCACACCTTAAGTTCATTTATCAATACCAATGACCCCTATATAACACCAATTCCTGATAAACGGCTTGCACTTACCGGATCATCTCCACTCATCGAAGCAATTGATACTGGGGCAATTGAAATTACTGTGGAATCTAATCAGTACTTCAAAAATACCAAGCCCAGTTCGCTCCACGCCGTAATGATAGGAGAAGAAATCATTCGTTTTCGCGATGTGACACCTCAGCCACCCTATAAATTGCTCGACTGCAGGCGGGGAGCCTTTGGAACGAATGTTGCCAATCACCCAAAAGGGGAAATAGCCGGTATGATGCTTGATTATCCGTACCAAACCTTATTCCCTAATTTCGAATTACAGCAAGAGATTGCAGGAAATCTTGGCCGATTTTTCTCCGAAACCGGCGTTTCACATATGGATTTTGATGGGCATGAGGGATGTATTTCTTCCGGCGAAGGCGATTATGCGATGCAGGCATTTGCTGAAAAGGTATTCCGCGAAACAAGCCATACCCTTGTGAATGGAACGAGCAGATCAAGTCACTACTATTGGCATATCTGCCATTATTGGAACTGGGGAGAGCCTTGGTATGGAGGATTTCGAGAATCACAGGGAGATTACCGGCTAGAAAATCAGCCATTTTTGGAACGGAATTATATGCCGAATATGCTGGGATGGTTTCTTCTTTCAGCAACTACCACCCAGGAAGACATCGAATGGATGATGGCAAGGGCTGCAGGATATAATGCAGGATTCGCTATGGTAGCTTCATATAAAAGCCTTAAAAATAACCCAAATACAAATCAATTACTTGATTTAATCAAGCTATGGCAAGAGGCCTATAAAAAGAAAATTTTCTCTACTGATCAAATTGTCCGGTTGAAAAATCCGGAAAATGATTTTCACCTTGTGAAAACAGCAGCCGAATGGAAACTTTACCCGTTTAAGAAATACAAATTTGAACATACCAAACAGCTGCTGCAACCCGGACAACCCACCTTCTCGGAATGGAAATTTGAAAATAAGGATGAAAAACAGCCATTGAACTTTAACCTAACAATTATGGGCAAAGAGGGGAAAATCTATAACCCATGGATTGAGTTAGACGGTTATTACAAACTTGAATTGCCGGGTGAATTTAACGCAGGATTTTCAATCGTTTGTGATGGCGAAAAAATAAAATTATATAACGAGAAGGGCAGATTTAATAAAGAAATCCCAATGAGCAAGCCTATTCCTGAATTGACCGAAGGGGAGCATACTGTCAAATTCGACTGCGCATTTTCAGACGAAAGTCAGTTAAAAATCAGATCCGTATTTAAAACTATCCGCAAACCTGAAATAATTCGTAATTAATGCGTGTGAAGCGTCGGCAAAAACTGCCCCAGCTCCCAAAATGGATTTATTAAAATTCACATTTTTTAAAACTGTAATCTAAAACTTCCAAAAATTCCAAAATTCTGAATAGGTTGCATTTTTGATGGCGAATAATTTGCTGGATAGGGAGGCGCAGATCTCCAAACAAAATCAATTCTAAAGAATCTAAATATATTATCAAAACC
>CANIMM010000234.1 GCA_947468255.1 Chitinophagaceae bacterium
GATATGGATTCATCAAGGATCTTGAATCACAAGAAAGTGTATTCGTTCATATGAATGCCTTTCAAGATAATATAAAAGAAAATAGCAAGGTTACCTTTGAGGTTGAAATGGGGCCTAAAGGTGCCAATGCAATTAATGTAAAACTAACTGTGTAATAAAATCTTTGGTGAACATTCAATAATGGATTTTATCATCAGAACTATGCGTTAGTCTACTCAGCTTTACAATGTATCGGTGGTGTTTTAATGATTTTCTTCAGATAAAGGAAATTTACAAAACTTGGATTTTTCTACTATTTTTGATTGTAATTTTAATTTTTTATTGTTCATAAACTCGATCAATATCGGATCATTCTATCTATGAAAAAATGGTTCTCCGCAATTATTGCGCTTACTTTAATGGGTTGCAACCAGAAGGTCTATCAAAACCCACACATTTTAATTGTCACCTCTTTTGGTGATATTGAAGCAGAACTTTTTCCAAAGCAAGCGCCTAAAACAGTAGCTGCCTTTCTTTCTTTCATCGACTCAGGATATTATAATAACAGTTCATTTTACAGGGTAATTCTCCAGGAGGGGCTAAGTACCGAAGCCAATACCGGACTGATACAAGGCGGTATATGGAAAACCAACGATGCCCAACATCCAATTGTAGCAGGTGTTGAACACGAGCCTACCAGTAAAAGCCGATTAAGTCATACTGACGGAACCCTTTCTCTAGCTCGGTTAATACCAGGAACAGGTAACACAGAATTTTTCATTTGCATAGGAGATCAAACCCAGTTTGATGATGGTAAGAATGTGAATAGCAATAGAGACCCAGGATATGCCGCCTTTGGAAGCGTTGTAAATGGTATGGGGGTAGTTAGGAAAATTCAAATGCAGCAGCGCGAGAGCCAACACTTTATCGAAAAAGTGGTTATTCAAAAAATAAAACGGCTGTAATACATTGCTTGGCATCTCTATTGCTCAATCGATTTGATTTGATTTCTTCTTTACATTTATTTTGATTCTGAATAGTTATTTAACAAGCTATTTCAGAATTAGACAAAACAGCATTCGCCCTGTCTTTCGGTAAGATTCAATCACCACACAAATCAACCTAATATGAAGATTTCTTTTTTGGCCCTTGGACTTTTTATTAGCATCACCTCTTTTTCACAGATTCAACCCTTATTATCAGGAGTGTATTCATTCGAAAACACTCCCTCAAAGAATACCAAAAAAGGTTCTATAAAAACAATATTGAATGGATCAGGTGCAATTTTATCCACCCATTCTATTAAAGTAATTACGTTAGAGAAGGGCAAAAAAATGAACTATAGAAATAATAATACGGCAGAACTTTTTATCATAGTGAAAGATGGTCCAATATATTTTACTTTAAATGATAAAATAACTGAACTAGTTCGTGGGTCCACCATATGTGTGATGCCTGGTGATGTATTGTTAGTGTCAAATACTGGCAATACAACCGCTTCGTATTATGCAATGAGCTATTTTTCTGTTGCCCCCGTTAATATGGAAAGAGCAGCGAAAGCAGGTGGTTCTTTTATTATTAACTGGAATGATATTGCTTTTAAAACGCACGAAAGAGGTGGTGTTCGTCAGTTTTTTAAAAGGCCGACAGCGATGCTAGGTATATTTGATATTCATGTCACTACTTTGAACCAAGGAAAAAAAAGTCATGAACCTCATACCCATACGAATGAAGAAATTATTTTGATGTTGGATGGCAATGGCGAAATGCAAATTGGCACCGAGCGCCAAAGCTGTAAAGCAGGTGATGTGGTCTTTTTAAACAGCATGGTGTTGCATAATATCAAGAACATAGGCGATAAACCCGCTACCTATTTTGCTATCCAATGGAATTAAGTTGACTTTTTTGTAATTCTTATTTAATAGTTCGCTTAAAAAAATATCGCGCTTTTTTATGCGCATTCGCACCCTTTTTAAAAATTCCCTAATGACTACTTCAAACTATTTCGGTTGCTAGCAGATAAGTCATTTTAATAAAAACCTTTGGCAGCTGATTGAGAAAGACTGACTCTACAGTAAAAACTAAGTTTATTCATGAAATAGTTTTAATTATAGCCAATACCCCCTAATTTTACGAAAAAAAATGAAAAAAATATTTTTACTGCTCTCAATTACTGCATGCAGTGTGAGTTTTGCCCAGACATTGGTAACACCTCAACCCAGCACTACCCAAACGATTAAGCAAAACTTTGGATTATCCTCCATCGAATTATCCTACTCTAGGCCCAACGCAAAAGAACGTGTGATTTTTGGGGAATTAGTGCCTTTTGGAAAAGTATGGCGCACCGGTGCCAACCAGGCATCTACATTAACATTTGGTGACGATGTAACAATTGGTAACAAAAAAATTGCTGCTGGAAAATATGGATTACTGTCCATACCCAACAAAAACAACTGGATATTGATTATCACCAAACAACTAGATGTAACTTCCCCTTCCGCCTACAAAGAGGAAAACGATTTGGTAAGAGTAGATGTAAAGCCTATGGTGGGAGCCAATAAAGTGGAGACCTTTTCAATGCAATTTACCAATGTAAAATCCAGCAGTTGCGAATTGACGTTGCAATGGGAAAACACAACTGTTTCATTACCCATCTCTACCGATGTGGATAGTAAAGTAATGAGCCAGATTGATAATATTATGACCAAGGACAACCTGCCCTATTTTAATGCAGCAATGTACTACATGGAAAGCGGCAAAGACCTAAATAAGGCATTAAGCTGGTTTAATAAGGCGGTAGAGCAAAACCCAGGTGCATATTATATGTATTTCCAAAAAGCTAGTTGCTTGGCTAAATTAGGAAAAAAACAGGAAGCTATCACTACGGCAACCAAGTCGTTAGCTTTGGCAACAGCAGCCAAAAATCCGGATTATGTAAAACTAAATGAAGACCTTTTGAAATCACTTAAATAATCATTTACCCCAACAAAACAGGCCGGAAAATTTGCATAGACAGCATTTTCCGGCCTGTTTGTTTTAATGGATATCTTATCAAAGTAATAAAATAATCTATTGAGTAATTTGTACTAATAAAGCTGCTCATCAAAAGGTAAATCAGCACTGAGTGATTCTTTTTTAACTAAAAAGCCATTTCTCCAAGCTACGATTGCTGCAGCAATTGTCAATAAAATTAACAGCGACAAGCCCTTGGAAAGATTCGTTTTTTCAGAGATTATTCCAATCAAGGATGGGCCGGTAAGAAAACCAATTAATCCTCCGGTAGTCACCATTGCAAAACCTTCCACTGTACTTACGCCAGGTATATTAGCGGAGGCACTAAACAAAACCGGAACAATACAGGAACAACCCAATCCAACTAAAACATATCCTCCAATAGCAATGAGCACTCCAGGTGCCATTACTACGATCAAAAAACCAATGGCTGCCAATAGGCTACCCGCAATTACGATTTTTTTACTGCCTATACCTGGAATTAGCTGATCTCCGTTGAGTCTCCCAATGGTCATGGCTATACTAAAGCCGGCATAACCCAAGCTCACCAATTCTTTAGGTGAATTTAATATTTCCTTTAAATAGATAGCGCTCCAATCAGCCACACACCCCTCTGCCATAAAAATCACCATACAAATAAAAGAGATTCCCAATATGGCTGGAGAGGGTAATTTAATTCCTGACCTTGAATGAATGATATCTCGATTATCCAATAAAAGGTTTCTGCTAAAAAAAATTACTGTCACAATCACAGATGCTACCAGCACAATCTGCCAGCCGGAGGGCAAATGAATAGAAAACAATAATACCGCTAGGCCAGCACTTACTGCTCCGCCTAGACTATACATGCCATGACAGGTACTCATCAAAAGGCGGTTGTGTTTTTTTTCCAATAAATTAACAGCCGCATTAACGGATAATCCATTCAAAAAACTAACTAACCCGTAAAAAAATAAACAAATCCAAAACATCAGGCGGTTAACTGAATTGATCTGAAATATCATGATAATACAAACCAAATAAAAACCATTCAGCATCCATTTACCTATTGGAATTTTACTGAATACCCTCGTTGAAAGCAACATCCCGGCAATTGCGCCGAGCGGAGAAAGCAATAGGGATAGTCCAAGACTGCCATCTGTAAAGCCCAACCTTTCCTTAATGCCTGGAATACAAGCAACCCAGGTGCCGAACAATAAACTGGAAGTTGAAAACAGAAAACCTATAGCGAGTGCAGGTTTAAATTTGATAAAAGAAGTTATATTTTTAATCATCAGTGTATTCAAAAATACAAAATTTAGCCAAGAAAACTTACCCTAGTCCATTCACTCATGGAAAAACATTAGGAATTGAAAAAAAATGAACAACTTGTAAATTGTTGACTTAATTTAGAGATTACATTTCAAAATGAACTATCCATTTTTTAAAAATCCAACTATTACAAAGGATGAAAAGACGCGACCTGATTTATTTATTATCTACCGTTTCACTTGGTTTTAATTTTAGGAAAGCCGAAAAGCCTATCCAACCGGATCGGGGCAGTTTTGCCATTGATGCCAACCGAGTTCGGTTTTATAATGCAGGGGTTCGCCATCCTTTCAGTATCCTAATGATTGCTGACACACATCTATTTACAGATGACGCTCGTGGCGAACGCTACCAACAATATAGTGGCCGAATGGCAAAGGCATACAACCATACTAAAAATTTCCAAACCGGTGAGCCTACTTTTCCTGCAGAATGCTTTCAGCAATCACTTGACGTCGCTAAAAAAGAAGGTGTGGCACTGGTAGCATTGATTGGAGATATATTGAGTTTTCCCTCTGAGGCGGCAGTGGAATGGGTGAGTGAACAGATGAAATCCACCGGCTTGCCCTATCTTTATGTTGCAGGAAATCATGACTGGCATTATGAAGGAATGGCTGGTTCACTCGAAAGCCTTCGCAGCACCTGGATACAACAACGCTTGCTACCGCTTTATCAAAACGACAATCCCTTAATGACGGTTCGTGAAATCAACGGGATACGTTTGGTAGCGATTGATAATTCTAATTATGAAATCTTACCTGAACAACTCTCCTTCTTCCAA
The DNA here is from genome assembly GCA_947468255.1 of Chitinophagaceae bacterium. Classification (GTDB taxonomy): domain Bacteria; phylum Bacteroidota; class Bacteroidia; order Chitinophagales; family Chitinophagaceae; genus Ferruginibacter. Next base: position 5,081 of record CANIMM010000234.1, read on the forward strand.
CAACAGATAGCAAGCA
>CANIMM010000235.1 GCA_947468255.1 Chitinophagaceae bacterium
TAAAGAATTTCAATAATACGATGATTAGCTTATGAATGATAGCAGCACTTCTTTCCAACCTTCGCAAATTTCACAGCGAATTGATGCGCACCAACATTTCTGGAAATTTGATCCGGTTCGTGATAGTTGGATTAATAGCGAGATGTCGGTTATTCAACGAGATTTTTTGCCCCAGGATCTTCAGCCTTTATTGAAAGCGAACAAAGTGGATGGATCTATAGTCGTTCAATGTGATCAAAGTGAAAGTGAAAACGAATTCCAACTGAACCATGCAGCTCATTTTGATTTCATCAAAGGGGTAGTAGGCTGGGTTGATCTGCAATCCGCCGCAGTGGAAGATCGACTGGCATTCTATCATTCTTTTAATAAGATGAAAGGGTTTCGTCATATTTTGCAAGGAGAACCCGATAGGGCGATGATGCTCCGGCCTGCATTTAAAAATGGAATCAGTAAATTACAAAAGTTTGGTTTCACTTACGATATCCTGATTTTTCCGGATCAACTTGATTATGCGAGGGAACTTGTTGCTGCTTTCCCTTACCAAAAATTTGTGATCGATCATATTGCTAAACCTACTATCAAAGCTAAAAGCATAGTAGAATGGAAAAAGGGAATCGAAGCCTTGGCTGAATACCCCAACTTGTACTGCAAAATATCGGGGATGGTTACAGAAGCAGATTGGAAAAATAGGGGAAAGGAAGATTGTAATCCCTATATGGATGTAGTGGTGGAATCATTTGGTACCAACCGGATTATGTTTGGTTCTGACTGGCCAGTTTGTTTGGTGGCGGCTAGCTATCAACAAACCATGGAAATAGTAATGAATTATTTTTCTTCTTTTACAGCATCCGAGCAACAGCATTTTTTCGGATTGAATGCTATTGAATTTTATAATCTTTAATTGTAAACACTTAATATTAACACGATGAAACATTTATTTAAAATCACATTATTTCTTTCAATTATTTTGGTGTCTTTCACCCAACCTACCAGAAAGGTGAAAATACTTTTCTTTGGTGATTCTATTACCCAAGCGGGGGTGTCGCCCAATGGATATATCGTAAAAATGGATAGTATTATCAAGCAGTCCCATTTATCAGATTCAATCGAATTGGTTGGTGCTGGCATTGGTGGTAATAAAGTGTATGATCTCTACCTGAGAATGGAAGATGATGTAATGAAGCAGCATCCAGATGTAGTGATGATTTATGTCGGCATTAATGATGTGTGGCATAAGGCTAGCTCTGGAACTGGAACAGATGCAGATAAATTTGAAAAATTTTACCGTGCTATCATAAAAAAATTGCAGGAAAAGAATATCAAAGTAATCGTTTGTACGCCATCTGTAATTGGCGAGCGCAACGATAATTCTAATCAACAAGATGGCGACCTCAACAACTATAGTAATATCATACGTAGTATTGCTAAAGACATGTCATTGCCTGTATGCGATCTTCGTAAAGCTTTTGCAGATTATTTAAAAATTAATAACCCTTCTAATTTGGAAAAGGGAATTCTTACTTCCGATAGGGTTCATCTCAACACCAAGGGTAATTTATTTGTAGCAGGCGAAATGTGGAAAGTATTACAAAACAATATTCACTAGTCATCGGTTATTGATTTTTCATAATGGTTGCCTGTAAGTTTGTCCGCAAGGGCATTGCTATGCAAGTAACCTAAACTTATATATTTACATTCAGCGAACTCAGAAAATAATTAAATAAAAAATTGCATGTTACTCTCTAAAAATAACGTTATAAATATTGACCCTGGAAATCTGTCTATTTTTGATGAAAGCTTGTTTGCATTGCCAGAAAAAGTTTTACAATTTGGCACCGGCGTTTTACTTCGTGGATTACCTGATTATTTTATTGATAAAGCAAATAGAAAGGGGGTATTTAATGGAAGAGTAGTGGTGGTAAAGTCAACAGATGGTGGCGATGCGGTTGCCTTTGATAACCAGGATGGATTGTACACGTTGTGTATGCGCGGGTTGGTAAATGGACAATCCGTAGAAGAAAATGTAATATCGTCTTCTATAAGTCGCGTATTAACTGCGGCCACCCAATGGGAGGAAGTGATTCGATGTGCTCATAATCCTGCTTTGTGTATTATTATATCCAATACTACCGAGGTGGGGATAGAGCTGGTGAACGAAGATATCTTTAATCAACCACCTGTTTCTTACCCTGCCAAATTATTAGCATTTTTACATGAGCGCTACAAGGCTTTTGATGGGAGTTCAACCGCTGGTATGGTGATTGTTCCAACAGAGTTAATTTCTGATAACGGTAAAAAATTAAAAGCGATTGTATTTGAATTGGCTCAGCTAAATGGCTTAGAAGAAAAATTCATAGACTGGCTTGAGCAAAACAATCATTTTTGCAATTCATTGGTAGATAGAATTGTTCCAGGAAAACCTGCAGCTGATAAAAAAAAGTTATTGGAAGCTCAATTGGGCTACCAAGACGACTTAATTACCATGAGTGAGGTGTACAGTCTATGGGCCATTGAGGGAAATCAGCATGTTAAAGATGTTTTGTCTTTTGCCTCGGTAGATAGTGGCATTGTCATTACCGATAATATTACCCATTTTAAGGAACTTAAATTAAGGTTGCTAAATGGAACGCATACACTCAGTTGTGGGGTGGCATTTTTAGCAGGCTTTACTACTGTAAAGCAAGCCATGGGTGACGAGCTGCTGGGCGGTTTTATTAAGCACCTTATGCTCGACGAAATTGCTCGTGCAATCCCTTATCCTATTGCCGAAAAAGACTCGGCTGAATTTTCCGCAAAAGTGATTGACCGTTTTAGTAATCCAAGTATCGAGCACCAGTGGATCAGCATTACCCTCAATTACACTTCCAAATTAAAGATGAGGGTGGTACAGGTTTTACAATGCTACAATGAAAAATACGCCGCTGTTCCGCAAAAAATTTCCATCGGATTTGCTGCCTGGTTATTATTTATGAAAGCGGTTAAAAAAGAAGGCAATGGTTATTGGGGAGAGTTGAATGGACAACCTTATCCTATCAAAGATGATATGGCGGGTTATTTTTTCAATCATTGGCAAAATTTGTCGCCTGAAAATTTGGTAAAAACAGTGCTAAGTGATGTCGCTTTGTGGGAGGTTGATCTTACAAATATTCCAGGATTTTCAGCTAGCGTTACCGCTAATTTAGTTCAAATAATGCAGGAGGGAATATTGTCGGTGATTCAAAAAACTAAGTAAATAGTGTATTCATATTATTTAGATATTCAGTTATAAGCATTTATAGATGCTGCAAAATGTCGGCGGTATTGATCAGCAGATAAAAGGTATTGGCTTTGTTTATAAAAAATAAATGAGCCCATTGTGTAAAATGATTGTTGTAGTGGATTAGGGCTATATGCCAATGTAATAATATATTCACAAATTAAGGTACTCCGAAAATAAAGTAGAAATAGTATGAAAAGTTTTTTAGATGAAGATTTCTTGTTGCAAACCGATACTGCAAGGCAATTGTATCATGGGTTTGCAAAGGAGATGCCCATTATTGATTATCATAATCATCTGTTGCCTGAACAGATTGCCAATGATATTAATTTCGAAAACCTTACCCAAATTTGGCTGTACGGCGATCATTATAAATGGAGGGCCATGCGAGGCAATGGGGTGAATGAAAAATATTGTACAGGGGCTGCCACGGATTATGAAAAATTTGAGCAGTGGGCTGCTACAGTGCCTTATACGTTGCGAAACCCATTGTATCATTGGACACATCTTGAACTGCAACGCTATTTTGATATAGATAAAATTCTTTCGCCTGATACTGCTAAAGAAATTTATGATCTCTGTTCCGCAAAATTGAAAACACCGGAGTATTCGGTCAAAAATTTACTGCGAAAAATGAACGTGAAAGTGCTTTGTACTACAGATGATCCCACCGATTCATTGGTCCATCACCAAAAAATAAAGGCAGATGGATTTGAAATTAAAGTATTGCCTACCTTTCGTCCGGATAAGGCTATGAACGTAGATGATGTTGACAGTTTCAATGCCTATGTAAATAAATTGCAAGCAGTTTCAAATATTTTGATTGCCAACTGGGATGATTATCTGCAAGCATTAAAGAGTAGGCATGATTTTTTTGCAGAAAACGGGTGTTGTGTAAGCGACCATGGGCTGGAACAGTTATATGCAGTGGATTACCAGGAATCAGAAATTAAAAATATTTTTCGAAAATTGACAGCCGGAGAATCCATTTCGCAGCCGGAAAATATCAAATTCAAATCTGCCATGTTGGTTAAGTTTGCCGAATGGGATCATGAAAAAAATTGGGTACAACAGTATCATTTGGGAGCACTCAGAAATAACAATGCCAGGATGTTGAAAACCTTGGGCCCAGATACCGGGTGGGATTCTATCGGTGATTTTTCACAAGGAAAACAGTTGTCTAAATTCTTAGACCGCTTAGATACCACCAATCAATTGGCTAAAACAATTTTGTACAATCTTAATCCAGCTGACAATGAATTGATGGCGGCCATGATTGGTAATTTTAACGATGGAACGGTTGCCGGTAAAGTTCAATTTGGCTCTTCTTGGTGGTTTTTGGACCAGAAGGATGGGATGATCCAGCAGATCAATGCCTTAAGTAATATGGGTTTGCTGACTAGGTTTGTTGGAATGCTTACGGATAGTCGCAGTTTCATGAGTTACCCAAGGCATGAATATTTCAGGAGAATTCTTTGTAATATTTTTGGAGAAGAAATCGAAAACGGTGAACTGCCCAATGATATGGCTTGGACAGGAAAACTGATTCAGAATATTTGTTATAATAATGCGAAAGAATATTTCGGATGGTAATTCATTTTTGAGTAAATAAAAAATTGCAGCATTCAATGCTGCAATTTTTTTATCTAATAAATTAATTGAATTCAGTTATCCGATACGTACTTTGATTACCAATTTTCTGATGGAATTGTCATTCACTGCGATCATGGGTGCATGAACATCTTCAGGGAAAAGAATGGCGAATTGTCCATTAGTCAATTGAAAAAACATGTCTGGGGCATCCTCATAAAAACTGACA
>CANIMM010000236.1 GCA_947468255.1 Chitinophagaceae bacterium
AACTGGCCACTTCATACACTTCAATGGGTTCAATGGTAAGCAAGGATGCTACATAATCCATCACGGGAGTATCCAACCATCCGCCAAATTCATCCTGTGCAAGATGAAGAATGGGAAGCAAGGCGCTTTTTTGTTTACCGGCAGGATAGCGCTGGATTATCTCACTCACCCTGGCTAATTTTTCCTCAGAAAATTGTATCATAATTACTTTCACTCAAAAAGAGTCTGTGAATTTTATTGATTGAATAATAATATAAAAATTCAAGTACGCTAACCAATGGATTACGCATCCAATTCCCCTGCAATCAAATTCAAACTACTCATGGTGATGACCGCATCACTTAGCATTCCACCCTGCACTAATTCTGGGAATGCCTGGTAATAAATAAAACAAGGCCTGCGAAAATGCAGTCGATAAGGGGTTCTACCTCCATCGCTGATCAGATAAAAACCCAACTCACCATTACCACCTTCCACCGAACTGTATACCTCACCTGCAGGTATATCCGTTTCGCCCATAATTATTTTGAAGTGATAAATCAATGCCTCCATTTTGGTGTACACATCTTTTTTCTCCGGTAAATAATAGGCTGGTGTATCTGCATGAAATACTTCTGCATCGGCTCCTTTAAATTCCTGCACTTTTTTGTATGCCTGCTCGATCATACTCAGGCTCTGCCACATTTCCTGATTGCGCACCAAAAAGCGATCATAGCAGTCGCCGGTTTTACCCACCGGGATTGTGAATTCAAGGTCTTGGTAGGAACTGTAAGGCGTATGAACCCGCACATCATAATCCACTCCAGCAGCCCTTAAATTAGGACCAGTAAAACCATAGTTTAATGCCCTTTCAGCTGAAATAGCCCCAACGCCAATGGTACGTTCCATAAAAATACGGTTGCGGGAAAACAGGGTCTCAAATTCTTTTAACTGCTTTGGATAAGTAGCCAAAAACTGTTCGAGTTTTACGAATGCCGTATTGGTGAAATTTCTTTCAAATCCACCTATTCGGCCAATATTGGTAGTGAGACGTGATCCACAGACTTCTTCGTATATTTCATAAATTAATTCCCTGAACTGCATTAGATACAGAAAGCCGGAATAGGCGCCACTATCAACCCCTACAATAGAATTACAGATTAGGTGATCAGAAATTCTGGATAATTCCATAATGATGATCCGCAGATAATCGACCCGCTTGGGTAATTCAATACCCAGTAATTTTTCGCAGGTAATATGCCAGCCCATATTATTGATGGGCGAAGAACAGTAATTCAGCCGGTCGGTAATGGGTGTAATTTGATATAGCGGCCGTCTTTCAGCCAGCTTCTCAAAAGCCCTGTGAATATATCCCACCGTAGAAGTTGCCTTCATAATGCGTTCTCCATCGAGCTCAAGAATATTTTGAAAAACCCCATGGGTAGCAGGATGGGTAGGCCCGAGATTAAGCGTAGTAGTTTGTTTTTCTATACTGCCTTCCGGTAAAAGAATATGCTCACTCATTATTTGCCTTTACTTTTTTTTATCTCGCTTAATAATAATTATAATTTAACCGCACGCAACTTCGATAAATGATATCGCATTGGTATGCAAGATGCTACCTCCCAAACATTTCATCATCCTTATCCGACCTTGTCTGGTCCTCCAATGGGAATTCCTTTCGCATGGGGAAATAATCCATTTCATCCACATTCAATATTCTGATTAGGTTGGGATGACCTGTAAAATTGACGCCAAAAAAATCATAGGTTTCCCGTTCCATAAAATTGGCAGATTGATACAAAGCGGTTGCACTGAATACATCCGGTTGGGTGATATCAGTAAACACTTTAAACCGAATACGGATATTGTCCACCAAATTATGCAAGTGGTATACCACCGCCAACTCTTGTCCCTTATTATCGGGGTAATGTACTGCTTGCAAATCCGTTAAAAAACGAAAACCCAATGAAGGTTCATCGAATAAAAACTGCAATACTTTTAAATTACTTTCTTTGGGGCCTGTAAAAGTCAGCATCCCATAAGGCTCCTGCCAATCAGTGAGTTGATCGCCAAATTTTTCGGTAAGAATTTGCTGAATTTTTTCGTTATTTAAGGGCATCTTTTGTTACTTAATTCGCTTCAAATATTTATTGTATTCCATAACTTTCCATCAATTCCTTGTATTTATCACCATTTCTTCTGCGCAAACTTTCTTGACCTACCAATTCCTGAATTTTTAAAAAACCATCCAAAATAGCTTCTGGCCTTGGCGGACAACCGGGTACATATACATCTACAGGAATGATTTGGTCGATTCCCTGTAACACAGAATAAGTATCAAAAATACCCCCGCTACAAGCACAAGCCCCAACCGACAATACCCATCGAGGCTCCGCCATTTGAAGGTATACTTGCCGCAATACGGGCCCCATTTTTTTGGAGATGGTTCCCATTACCATTAAAAGATCACATTGACGGGGAGAAAAACCCACTCTTTCTGATCCAAACCTTGCCAAGTCATAATGACTAGCCATAGTTGCCATAAACTCAATTCCACAACAGGATGTAGCAAAAGGCAAAGGCCAGATTGAATTTTTACGCGCAAGGCCCACCACCTTTTCAAAGGAAGTTGCCATAAAACCATCCCCCATCATTGCTTCAGGTGCTTCCACCATTTTCAATTTGGTATTATACTGTACCGGACGTGACATAATTATTTAATTTGAAAATTACAGAATTTATAAGCCCCCCTTCCCCCTTTAAAACAAAAACATGCTGCCATTGTTTACATTTTCACATTGTACCGCTACAATTGCTTACTCTTCCCAATTTAAAGCCCCTTTTTTAATAATATAAATAAATCCTGCTATAAATAAACCTACAAACATCAGCACTGCCACAAATCCATGCCAACCTAATTCCCTAAAATTAACAGCATAGGGATAGAAAAAAATAACTTCCACGTCGAACAACACAAATAAGATCGCCACCAGGAAATATTTGACTGCCATGGGTTGACGTGCATTCCCCTTTATTTCAATTCCACTTTCAAAATTTTGAAGTTTATCCGCAGTCTGCCTTTTTGGGCCAAAACTATGGGTTAGGAGCATCATTGTAGCGATAAAACCGATCGCAAAAAATAACTGAATCCCAATAGGAAGATAGTTAGAAGCATTATTACTATCTATAACTTGAAGAATGAAGAATTGCATTTTGCAAAAGTACGGTAGGGTGAGCAAATAACAAACTTAGGTTTATAAAAAAATCCCCCTTTCGATTAAAAAGGGGGATCAAATTGATTTTAGCGAAAAAGACTTATTTTTTTGGCTCCGAAGCAGCTGGCTTAGTAGCGCTAGGCTTGTCAGCGGTGGCCTTATTGCCAACTGGCTTAACAGGCTTGGAAGGAGCTGCTGGTGCAGGATTCATATTCATTGACCCAATGGCTACCTTATTATTAATGGCTTCCGTATCAGCAGAATCAATTACCAATACGCTATCGCAATAGGCAATCGCTGTAGCTTTATCCTTCTTAATATTGGCAAAATAGGCTACAAAATATTTATAACTAACAATTAGCTGGGCCTTATTTTTAACCTTATCAGCTAACCCAACTTCAATTACCTTTTGAAAGGCTGGATTTGCTAAACCTTGTTCCATAGTGGTATCAATCGCCCAGTAAGCCTTTCCTGTCATATAATAACCATACACATCTTCCGGATATTTTTTGCTACTCTGACTGAATATATCAATGGAAGAAGTATAATTACCAGACCTAAAGTATTTTAAACCAGCAGTATTCAGGTCAAATGCGGTAGGCACCTTTTTTACAGTTAGAATTTTTGCATACCAATCAGCTGCGACTTTATAGTTTTTCTGATTTTCAAAATAAAGTGAGGTTGTTTTTAAATAAGCTACTTTCGACGATTCTAGGGTATCTAATTGAACAGCTTTGTCAATATAAACTCCAGCCAATGAATCATTGCCGGGCAATTTAAATAATACACTGGCATACGTGGCATAGTCCCCGCTTCCAATTTGGGTTTGGTCTGCTTTAAGAATATAATTTTCAAAAGCTGCCTTTGCACTTAGAGAATCGCCCAATCGATTGTAAGCATAGCCCTGAATACCGAATAATTTTGGATAAGGAGTTGTACCAGCAGCTATACATTGGCTTGCAAGGGTAATGGCTTCCTTAAATAATCCTTGCGCATATTTCATAGATGCCCTGTAATAACAATTTTTCGGGTCATCATCGGCGTTAGAAAGGTATTTGTCGAGGTATCCCGCCGACTTTGTCACATCAATATTGTAATATAAATCAGACAAGTTTTTATAAACGGGTGCAAAAGCCGGGTCTTTCTCAATGGCATCATTGAAATATTTCATATAAATTTCTTCCTGACCAGATCCCTGTGTTTGGTAAATTTTGCCAATTCTGTAAAGCGCCCTAACATAATTAGGGTCAATCGTTAGTGCCGATTGGTAAGATATTTGAGCATTACCACCATCTAATAGTATTTTGTAGGCGTCGCCCATATAAACATACACTGCTGGATCCTTGAATTTTTTTAATGTAGTAGCAATTTTTAATTTTTCAATTCCATAAGTGGGATCGGCAAATTTATTATCAAAGTCAGAGTTGGCCATACCAACTGCAGCAAGTACTTCCAAATCCTTATTTTGACTAAGTGAAAGCGCTGTTTCAAAACGATTGCGTGCATCCTGGGGTTTCCCTTCTCGCAATTCGATGTTTCCCATTGCTACAATCAACAAAGCACTGTTACTATTTGCTTCCAGGGCCTTCCGATAGAGTTCCTTAGCTTCGTTCAATGCCTTGGGAGAATAATCCCCCCCAGCCATCATAGCAATACCCATCCAATAAACCGCTTCTGGACTAACTGGGGTAATAGCCAGCAGTTTTTGAAACACATTTTTAGCACTTTGGTATTTTTCGTAATACATAAACTTCTTACCCTCTTCAATGGTTTGCGCTTTCATTGTACTTGAAAGCAACAGGGTAACTACAACCAGTAATCCAAATTTAATACTATTCATTTTCCTTTTCTATTTATTAGACTTTACA
>CANIMM010000237.1 GCA_947468255.1 Chitinophagaceae bacterium
ATTATGTTGGCACAGATGAACAGCCTCAGCGGCAAAATACAGGAGGGGGTATCGGTTTGGATGGCATTGATCATGGCAATGCAGTCAATATTTATTCGCATTCGCTCGACCTTAATTTATCATATGGCTTAACCAGTAGGTGGCAATTAAATCTGACCCTGCCCTACGTAAATAACGAGCGGTCGCAGGTGTTAAGGCAAACGGCACCTGTGAAGGATACCTTTCGGTACAGTGTATTCGCAAAAGGTTTGGGAGATATCCGAGTGGGTGCTAACTACTGGGTAATTAATCCAGCGAAAGCGCACAAAGGCAATTTGATGTTGGGTTTGGGTATCAAATTAAACAACGGAAATCACAATGCCCTAGATGCCGCCCCGCAGGCAAATGGAACCATTCGGATTGGTGTAATGGACCAAGCGATTCAACCGGGTGATGGCGGTATCGGTTTTTCTTTGGAGGCGCAAGGATTCAGACAATTATTTAAAACAGTGTACGGTTTTGTGAATGGTTACTATTTGTTTAATCCAAGGGAATCGAATGGCAGTTTCAAGTCCGCTCCTGCTGCCGGTTTGGCCGGATACAATCTGTATGCTTGTCCGGATCAATATTTCGCCCGTGCCGGATTCATGAGCACGGTTGACAAAGCTCAAAAACTCACCTTATCCCTTGCAGCAAGGGGAGAGGGTATTCCAGCATATGATGCATTGGGAGGTCAGGTTGCGTATCGACGTCCTGGCTATGTGATTGCCATTGAATCTGGAATTAGTTACCGCTCAGGTCAGCATGGAATCAGTTTATATGTGCCTTTTAATATTGTAAGGAATCGGATCCAGAGTGCAGCGGATATTGCTACCCAGCAATTGCAAAACAAGGGGGTAACAGATCCTGCAAAGCTAGTTCATGTGCAGGGTGATGCTGCTTTTGCGGATTATTCCATTAGCCTGGGGTATACTTACCGGATCGTAAAAAAGGGTACAGCGCTTCAGCATTTTAATCCTAAATTATAAAATACCATTGCCCTGCAGTGCAAATCCTTTAGCTTTAGGGCTGGATTTTATGTAAATAGCAACTTATAAAATATGGATATGCAAAAAAGTACTTCCTCCAAATCTAGCGGTAAAACCCTTTGCATTGGCGAGGCATTGATTGATATGATCTGCACCGATAAGGGCAAAACGCTTTCCGAAGGGAATAATTTTTTAAAAAAAACCGGTGGTGCACCTACCAACGTGGCAGCAGCTATTGCAGCCCTAGGGGGTGGAGTTGAATTGGCTGCCAAAGTTGGCATCGACCCTTTTGGCAAACAACTGGTGGATGAAATGCAGTTTTTTGGAGTATCTACTAAATACATGTTGCAGGATAGTAATTATTTTACCAGTTTTGCTTTTGTATCCCTGATGGATGCAGGAGAAAGGGATTTTTATTTTAACAGAGGGGCAGATGGCCAGTTGACAGTGGAGGAAGTGGATAGCATCGATCTAGACGAAATTGCGATTGTTCATTTTGGTTCGGCTACTGCTTTTTTACCCGGCCCCTTACAAGCAGCTTATCGACATTTATTACAAAAGGCAAAGCAGAAAAATATTTTCATTTGTTTTGATCCCAACTATCGGCAGTTATTATTTAAAAATGACCTAGCTTCTTTTATTGAACAATCCTGGGTGTACTTAAAAGCCTGTCAGTTTTTTAAAGTGAGTGATGAGGAGGCAATGATTATTACGGAAACGGATAGCCTAGAAAAAGCTGCAAATATTTTACTGAAAAATACCACCGCCATCTTTGCCATTACATTGGGAGAAGCGGGAACCATGATGGGGTTTAATAATACTACTGTTATCATTCCAAGTATACCTGTCAAACCAATTGATACCACCGGTGCAGGAGATGCTTTTGTAGGCGCGGTTTTATATCAACTTAGTTGCCTTTCGCCGGAGCAAATACTTTCCTTATCGGCTCAGGACTGGTCGAAAATAATGGCCAATGGAAACAAAGCCGGTGCCCGCACCTGCGAGTACATGGGCGGAATGGATGCTTTTAAAAATTTAAGCAATCAAATTTTCGAATAATCTAACTGGGTAAAATAAGTAGCTGTTAAAAAATTACTGCTCCATAAAATTTACAATCAGTTCGCAGCCCTTGCCGGGAAAAGAAATTATTTTCATTTCCCCATTGAATAATGCTGCTCTTGCTTTGATATTGAGCAAGCCCACTCCTTTTGATTTGAGGGTGGTGTCGAATCCAATTCCATTGTCTTTTATTTTCAATAAAACACCTTCTTTTTTATTGGCAACTTTGAGCCAAACTTCCGAGGCCTTTGAATATTTTCGAATATTGTTCAACTGTTCCTGTACAATTCGATAGATACTCAATTTCAATTCTTCAGCGCTGGCATTTTCTTTGAATGAGGCAATATCAGTATGAACTTTTATTGCACTGGTAGCAGTAAGGTCATCGGCAATATATTCTAAGGCATCTTTTAGTTCTGAAATGCCCAATGTAGGCGGAATCAGCGAATGGGAGAGTGATCTTATCTCTGCAATTGCAGCGGTAACGAGCCCCTCGGATTGATCAAGGAATTGATTGGGTAGGTTTTCCTTTCCCCTTGCGAGTCCAATATATAATCTTGCGCTACTCAGTAGCTGGTTAACATTGTCATGTAGCTCGCGGCCGATTGCTTGCTTTTCCTTTTCTTGGGCCTCAAAAACAGCTTCGGTAATTTCTTTTTGATTTTTAATTTTCGCATCCGTAATTGCATTTTCTAGCAATACATTTTCTGTAACATTTATTCCTAGTGAGAGAATTAATGAGCTTCCTTTAAATTCAATATTGTGTGAGGCAATATCCATAAAAAAAATTTCGCCCGACTGGTTGACCTGTTGGCGGCGTGAATTTTTATGTAATAAAAAATCTATTTTAGCTTGCTGATTCATTGGTAGCAGCTGCTTTATATCTTCAGGAGTCTGAAGGTCTACAATCGACTTGGTTAAAAAAGTTTTGTTGGAATATTGGTATTCTTTGCAACAGGCATCATTTACTTCAATAATATTAAAATTCGCCGGATCCCAAATTAAAATGCTGGCCGGATTGTTATTAAACAAATACCTATACCGCTCTTCAGATTCCATTAATGTGGAGGCTGTTTTTTTTCTTTCAATACTGTAAAGAATTGTTTTGGCTAAAAGTTTTTCATCAAAGTCGCCCTTTATTAGATAATCCTGTGCACCTAGCTGAATGGATTCTAATGCGAGTTGTTTATCCGAAATGCCCGATAAAATAACTACAGGAATATCCCCTGAATAGTTTCGAAGGGTTTTATAAGTTCGGATGCCCATGCTATCAGGGAGCGAAAGATCAAGTAAAATAATATCGATTGATTCATTGATTGCATCCACTGCGTTTTGAATGCGGGCGCAAGTGAAAATATTTTTTATTAAAATACCCGAATCGTTTAATAATTCAGTTAGTAAAAACTGCTCCTCTTTATTATCTTCAACCATCAAAATATTGATAGGGGAATTTGGTAGCATGGTTATTTAATTTAAAAAAGCAAAATGAATGAGTGCCGATTCTATTTGAATCATAGCAATTCGTTTCGGTTTAGGTAGCAAAGGATTTTGTTGTATGGTAATCCTTTTTGGGAGCAGTGGAGGAACCCTTGCGGACGGGTTTCTTTTTAAATAGGTAATTGGAAAATTGTAAAGGTGCGGATGTTGTTGAGCTGACTTGCTAACTAGCTATAAAGGTACAGTTTTTACAAAAAAAAGGCAACTACAATCTTTTTGGGAATTGGGATTTATCACTATTCCCCCAAATGCTGAGCAGCAATAGGGCTGCGTTTTTTGAAAAACGGCTGATTCAGTCAAAAATCAAGCTCATGGGTGATCTTAACTAGTCATTCCAACTGCCGGAATTAGTGAAATTGGATCCCTTTCCAGCATAAGCAGCCATCAAGTTTATTTTTTAACTTTCACCCATTTATTTTAGTAACTTTAAAGGGAGAATTCATTCAGTTAGAAGGGTTCCCGCTTATTAATTAGTTCCCGATGTGTGCCAGTATTCATCTGCCCAGATGATGGAATATCTTTTGCTAAATAATAGAAATCTGAATTGCTTATTTAGGAGATTTATCTGCCTTCATTGAATCACCATTATTTGTAGCTGCAAAAAAAGGATACCGGGTATGAAAAAATTTTTATTAATCGATGACCATGAAATTGTTCGTTCAGGAGTTAACAATGTGTTGCAAGAATTATTCAAGCCTTGCGAAGTATTGGAGGCCTTTGATGAAAAATCTGCCTTAACCCAACTAAAGGCCAATAAATACGACCTTGTAATCATGGATGTTCAAATGCCTGAAACAGATACTACAGGCCTGATGGAATATATCAAAAATAGATATCCCGGCACAAGGGTGCTCATTTTTTCTATGAGTCCTGAAAATGTATATGCCAAAAGATTTTTTAGGGCAGGAGCAATGGGCTTTTTGTCCAAAAATTCAGGTGTAACCGAATTGAAGAAAGCCTTGGAATTGGTTTTAAACGACCGCAAATATATTAGTGAAAATCTCGCAGAGCAATTAGCAGCTGAGATCGGTTCGCAACAGCCAGACAATCCTTTTGAAAAGCTCAGTGCTAGAGAATTTGAAATTGCCAACCTGTTAATGTCCGGAAAATCAGGCAGTGAGATTTCCGAATTGCTTTCCATCAATTCATCTACCGTTGGCACACACAAGGCCCGGCTTTTTGAAAAGTTGGATGTCTCCAATTTACCCGAGTTGATCGAATTGGGAAGATTGTATAAATTGAATCTCCACGGCAGTTGATTTTACCTCATCGGTGTGCTATTTTCTTTATTGTACACTTGCCCCAGCCTCCTACATAAAAAAATGCATACATTGCGATTGTATATAGCAAATTTTACAATCAATTATTGGAAAATTGTATGAAAAAGGCAGGCTGTGTTTTTTTAGTCCTTTGTTTTTTTACGTGTGTCTTTGCTCAGCAAAAGCCCAATATTATTTATATCTATGCCGATGATTTGGGCTATGGTG
>CANIMM010000238.1 GCA_947468255.1 Chitinophagaceae bacterium
CATTACTAGGCGCATTTGCTCCTGTTTGGTTATTATACACTGTTCCGATAGAGTAAGCCGGATTAGACAGAGAATAAGATGGACCGCCATAAGTAGATACATAAGGGTCACCATATCCTTTTGGATAACCTGCTGGTCCTATGTAAGATTGTGTACTAGGTGACTTGGCAGTAGCATAACTAGCTCTGAACTTAAGAAAACTAATCGCTTTTGGAAGATTGATATAATCAGACAATGCTGATGCAATTGATACGGAAGGATAATAATAGGTATTATTACTCAATAATAAAGTTGAGTTTTTATCTACCCTTCCTGTTGTAGTAATGGATAAGTATTTCTTGTAATCCAAACTTACCGAGTAATAGGCACTTAATACAAGCATATTTGCATTGTAACTATATGCTTTAATGGCATTTAAAGAATTGGCAAATGAATATAATCCAGGTACATTCAAATAATCAGTAGTTACAAAACTAGAGTTATAAGAAAAGCTACGAGCATTAGCACCTCCAAAGGCATCTATTGCAAAGGCACTTCCAATTTTTCCATTGTATTTAACCAACGCTTCTACGTTGTTATCAACCAAAGAACGTCTGTCTTCACTATAATCACCTCTGTTCAATTCTCTTCCGTAAGGATGGGCTGAATAAGGCAATTTTTCATTTCTCAACACATCATTCGAACTTACATTGGCTCTCAAAACAGCCTCAATATGCTTATTTGCTTTGTAAGTCAATGCGGCAGTTCCATAAATATCAGATTTGTAGTGACCACGTAACCACTCATAACTCACAAAGTAAGGGTTGTGATAACGTTGGTATTCTGCAAAAATAGATTGGATACCTTCTTTACCTTTCTGCCAGTAATTGCGCATATCATCCACATTCCAATCTGCACCAGTCCAAATAGTAACACTATAAATCACACTATTAGGGCCATAAGATACATCCGGGATATTGGGAGAAGCTTGGCGATTGTAATTTAATGCCCCTTCAATCTTAAATTTATCACTTAATTTATAACTAGTATTGATGTTGAAATTATAAGTGCCTAATTTAGTATTCGGGATAATACCTTTTTGGTTGGTATTGGTAAATGACATCCGGATACTTCCTTTATCATTAGCGGATGAAAAGCTGATATTATTAGTAGTTAATAAACCAGGCTGAATGAATCTTTTCAGATTATCTACTCCACGAGGTAAATAGGGAGTGCCTTGTCTAATACCTGTTACCGGATCAATAGGACTATCATATTGAGGAACTAATTGCCCTGCAAGCTTTGGTCCCCAAACATCATAATCACCATCGGCTATACCGCCACCCTTTCCATCACCAAAAGCATATTGGGAATAATCTCCACCACCATAAAGTGCTTGTGTTTCAGGCAAAGCGATAAATCCTTTATCTACCTGTGTACTTGAATTTATTTCAATGGTATATCCTTTCGCATTTGCTTTACCCTTTTTGGTAGTAATCAATATTGCACCATTTTGAGCACGGCTACCATAAATAGCAGTCGCGGCAAGTCCTTTCAATACAGTATAGGTTTCAATATCATCAGGACTAATATTCCAAGTATCTGAGGTAATAGGAATACCATCTACCACATATAGGTTAATATTTTGTCCGCGAAGTGATACCGCTGGAGCTGCCAACATTTCTCTTGAAATGGCTACATCCAAACCAGCAACTTTTCCCACTAATCCATTGATTGGATTGGGTTCCCTTGCTTTTACCAGGTCAGACCCTTTGATCTCCTGAACAGCATAACCTAATTTTTTGGTTTCTCTTTTGATACCCATAGAGGTTACCACTACATCGGTCAATTCCTTATTATCTGCAACAAGGCGAACGGTTACAGCACCGGCTGCTACTGCAACCTGCTGACTTTCGAATCCAATAAAACTAATGGATAATTTTTCACCCTTCGGTGCAGCAATTTCAAAAGAACCATCCGCTTTAGAGATGACTCCATTCTTAAGTTTTTTTGAAGTAATATTTGCATTTTCGATTGGTGTACCGGTTGCGGCATCCACCACTTTCCCTTTTACTGTAATGTTTTGAGCATTCAGCAAGAAAGGAAGGCTCATCATTGCAAAAGCAATTAGTAGCCTAGTAAACTTGTTTTTGGGTTGTTTCATAAACTGTTTTTGGTTTAGTTTGCAAAGATATCTTTGCGATTTTAACAAATAGTAAACTGAAAGTTAAGTTAAAGTAAACTAATTGTTAACATACAACCAAATTTATTTACTAACAGTAAACAAAAGTTTACTACTGTTAAAATTCAATAGGGGTATGAAAGGGAAACGGGAGAAATGCAAAAAATGACCCTGACAAGGGAGGTTTATCCTTTAAAATGAGATGTAACAGCAGCCGAAATACAAATGACAAAAATTAATAATAAAAACCCCATTTACGAGTTTTTTCATTTTTTATGAAAAAAGTAAAAAAGCTACTTGGGGTTATTAAATATATAAACCGCTAATAATATGGCATCAGAGTCGCCCATGTTTTTTGGATTGTGCGGCTCAGTTGCATCGAAGAAAATAGAATCTCCTTCCTCCATTAAATAAACTTCTCCGCTAATAGTATATTCCACTTTTCCGCTTAAAATGTATTTAAACTCATGGGCATCCGTTTGAACCATTTCCCTTTTTGCCCCTGGCTGAAGGGTGAGTAATACAAAATCAAGATGATATGCATCCACAGTGGTAGATAATATTCGATGATATTGAAATCCTACTGAATTTTCTTTTTCGAAGTATTGGTACTGCTCCTTCTTCTTAAAAATAACTTTACTTCCTTGCCCGTTATTGAAATCCTGAAAAAAATCATTGACATCTACCTTCAATGACTTGATGATATTAAAAAAAACAGACATAGAAGGAATCGTACGGTTGTTTTCAACCTGGCTCAACATCCCCTTCGTTACACCAGCCGCTTCCGCTAATTCTTGCAGGGTAATATTCTTCTCCTTGCGGATATCTTTTAATTTATTCGTTATTTGAACAAGGATATCTTCTTGCATTGAAAGTTGTATTTACAAATTCAAAGCAAAACTAAGTTAAACGAATAGCAACCCATATTATCTTTTAGTTAACGCTAATGTTATGATTTTTTATACTACATAAGATGCAATAGAACTATCAAGGCAGCAGGTAGGGAGCAATGATCTTTTGCCAAATGGCATACCCCTTGGCATTCATATGTAGATTATCCTTTAAGAAAATATCTTTCATAACAATGCCATTTTGATCAAACATTTTGGGATACACATCTATAAATGCGGTGTTTTTTTTCTTTTTCAAATAGTTTTTTATTAATTCATTTCCTTCCACCATTTTTGGCCAAAGTCTTTCTCTGCTAGGGCTCGGTTTCATAGATACAAAGGCAACTGAAACTTTTGGCAATCGAGTTCGGATTATTTGAAACAACTGTTTGAACCGATTGAAAACCATCCTTGACGTAACAGAATCTGCTGAAGCCAGATCATTTTCGCCGCAGTATATTAAAATTTGTTTGGGGGCATAAGGAAAAATAACCTCTTCCGCATAACGAATTACATCGGGCAGCGTTGAACCTCCAAAACCTCGGTTAACAATAGGGAAAAGCGGAAAATAATCTTGTACATCCACCCACTTGGTAAAAGAAGAGCTTCCAATCAAAAGGATGGCATTTTTAACAGGAGGATGAATACTATCGAGCTTTTTGAATGCCTGTACCTCTGCATAAAATGCAGGTACTTGAGCAAATACATGACCCTGGAAACAACCAATGCAAATTAAAAAGAAGCAAATTTTTAAACTAACCAATGACAATATTCTATTCATGATTCTATTTTTTTAAAGAAATTATTTTAACGCTTCGTCCTTTTCCTTTTCCAGGAAATTTGCTTGATCCACAATCCCCTCTGTTTTCCATTCCATCAACGCCTCATCGGGTACCGGCTGCAATGGCACTGTGCTTGATTTAGAGGGTTCGTTATAAGGGATATTGGATGCCCTATTATATACAGATATAATTGACCAACGTGCTTTTTCGGATACATTAGCTTCGGAGCGGTGCAATAGATTGCTATGAAAAAACAATGCGTCGCCCGCATTTATTTCAACATAAACTAGGTCCATTGATTTCAAAGCCAGCTCCACATAGTGCTGCGACGCACCTACCTGCTCTCCGGCAAAACCATGCTCAATACGCCCCATTTGGTGTGACCCTCGAATTACCTGGATACAACCATTGGCCTTATTTGCATCTGTGATGGCTACCATTACCGACATCATTTGATTGGGGAATAGAAATTCATTTTTATACCAATAGCCATAATCCTGGTGCCACTCCCAAGCCCCTCCTACCTTGGGTGCCTTTTGGAGAAGCTTGCTATGGAAATGACATATCGGACTATCGCCTTCCAATAAATCTGCAACAGAATCCACGATCCTTTTGCTTTTGGTCAATAACCCATATGCATCATTGCCTGGTGTATACCACAAAGTCAGCTTTGTTTTTTTGCCTGTTTGGTCATTCAAATCAAACGCATGTTTATGAAGGGTATCATCACTGGTTGCGATACCATACAGTTTATCGACTGCCTCACTGGAAATGAAATTTTTAATAATCAGGTATCCGTCCTGGTTATAGGCCGCAATCTGTTCCGTTGTCAATTGAAATTTTTCCATTAAAAATAAATTACGGGAATGAATATTTTACACAATATAATTTAAACTGCTAAATAATGAGTCATTTAAAACTGGGGCGCGAATTTAGCAGCGCACCGAAAAATGGATAATTGAAAACTGATAACTGATAGTGTGCTGGATGAATTAGCATAATAGTTTAGAAATAACAAGAGGGCCGAACCATTCACAATTGCTCATTCAATCAATTGTTGCTAAGCCCATATTGGTCTTTTGACCAACATGCGAAGCGCTGAATTAGTGGAATCTCAGCAATGGATAACAGCACTGCTAAATTCGGTTGTTGGTCAATAAGACCAACAACGGCAACAGATCACCAACCGCGGCTGACGATATGATTTCCAATTGAA